>AEPR01000072.1 GCA_000195205.2 Oxalobacteraceae bacterium IMCC9480
ATGGACCGCAGCAAGGCTATATCAGGGACAGACAACCAACTTCAGAACACCAGGCGGCGGATTTGCACCGGTGTATGGCATGCCGGACGAGCAAGTAAGCGCTGAGCTCGATATGATCTGTGGACCAGTTGGCACATCGACTTGTTGCGCGAAAATTTAACACGCCGTTGGCGCGCGACTTCCAGGCCCGTGTTGCCACGGCCGGTATGGTAGATCAGGAAGATGAGGCGTTGGCAGACAGTCTGCGTGGCCCCGGTTAACCACGCGGGATTGCCGCAGGCCTGGCCGGCATCAAAGGCGTAGGTGTAAGAACTTGCCTTTAAAAACCATCAAACCTGCGCTCAACGAATTTCTTGATCTGCAATAACTGTATCTATCGCCCCCTACAAACCAGAGTGTTGGCGCCGACCTGAAATTGCCCCTCAAACAGTCTTCTATTGACGCCGTCTGAAATCAAGTTACGGTAAAACCTAAAACAACATTAGCTCTCGCCTATTTCTCAAAAAACGGCTACTAGATAATGCAAACTTAAATGCTTGATTCACTCAAGGTATGGGCCAAAGGGCTAAAACGCGACGTGATTACTCTTATGTTTGCCAGTCGTGATCCTGCGACACCGCTATTGCCAAAATTACTTGCAATTACTACCGTGGCGTATGCGTTAAGCCCAATTGACCTAATTCCCGATTTCATACCTGTCATAGGCTACCTTGATGATTTGATTATTGTGCCGGTCGGTATCTGGCTATGTTTGCGGTTGATCCCGGAATCGGTGATCGTCAACAGTCGAGCAAAGGCCGAAGCGTGGTTAGCAGATAATCCCGTCAAACCACGCAGCATGGTCGGCCTCGCCGTAATTTTTGGAATTTGGTTAGGTTGTACCTGGCTGCTTTGGCGTTGGTACGCTAACGGTGCAGCTTAGCGAGCTTTATTTCTCGTTTCCTGAGAGGCCCCCAATTAGTACGATTTCACGTCGCATGCGGATAGTTTTTCACGTTTCGTGAGCCTATCGCTGTAAGTATAAAAAATTGCAGGAACCTGTTGTTGTCGTCGGTGCGGCACTCCTCGGGATGATCATTTACCCGTTGGTACATTAACCTAGTACCAGAAGCACATCGCACAACAGAATGCTGCCGTGCTGGCTACCGGAGTGCGTGCGCTAGTCCCTGTCATGCAATGCTTCACCGCCGATCTCATACGGTCACTGCACGATGTCGGTACTGTTGCGCACGTTGGCTGGCGAAAAATACGACACTTCCGACGAAACGTGATAGCGTTCGTCCGGTGAAAAAACCTATCCTTAAACATATCGCGTTCTTGTTGTTCGTCATCTTGATGACGAACATCGGCGTATGGGGATTCAGTTCAGCCAGGCTCGCGCATGAACTGGAGCATAACGGCATCGAGCAAGTGGCCAACGCGCATGAGCACGCCGATGTCGCCATCAGTGACGATGCCAACGACGACGACGGTATGCCGAATTTGGCCGAGCATCAGACGCTGCATGCCGTTGACCATCTCCATTTTTTCCCTGATACAAGTGCAAATGTCGTGCTCACGTCCGGCAATGCCAATATTGCACTGCTGCACTTCACCGAACGCACGCTTCCCTTTCCCGCTCTTGATCCGCTCTTCCGTCCGCCCCGTCGCTACACAGCCTAAATCCGTCTGCATCTAGCGGCAGAGATTTCTGCTCGCTGTTTTTTTGCGCGGCGTACTAGCTCCATTTGCAGCTTGCGGCAATGGTGCGGGCACCTTTCCTCCTTAGATTGACATTTCTTGCCGTTGCTATCGGTCACGCCTCGCATGGCGCTGTCCGATGGTGTCGGCGTGTACCGGCCAATGACCGTCGTTCATGGCAGCCCCCTTTTGCCTCCTCCGGGAACAATCATGAAAAAAAGAATTCTCCTCTCGCCTCTGTGCGTGAGTCTGTCCTTCGCATTGACGCTGGGCTTGAGCAGCCAACTCATGGCAGCCGAGCGACAAGCCAGCTTTGCGGTCACCCAGCAGCAGATGCAGTCGTTGGCTATACGGACTGAGGCCTTGCAGCGCGATGCCGCACCCGTCGTACTGAGCTTGCCCGCGCAGGTGACAGTACCAATGAATCGCCAGCAGATGATCAGCGCACCGCTGGCCGGTCTGGCCGTACAGTTGTTCGTACAACCGAATCAAGCCGTGAAACAGGGCGGCCCGCTGCTACGCATCGTCAGCCAGGAACTGGGCCCGTTGCAACTGCAACTGATGCAAGCCGATAGCAGAACCAGGCTGGCGCGCCTCGCCGCGCAGCGCGAGCGCGCCTTGTTCGACGAGGGCATCATTGCCCGTCGCCGGGTGCAGGAAGCCGATGCAGCGCTGGCCGACAATGAAGCCGTACTCCGCCAGGCCAGAGCGGCACTGGGTCTGGCCGGCATGTCGGCGCAATCGATTTCGCGCGTACTCGCCTCCGGCAAGCTCGACGATGGCGTCACATTGCATGCGGCGCAAGCGGGCGTCGTCACCAACATCAATGTCAAACCCGGGCAACGGGTCGATCCCGCGATGGCGCTGTTGCAACTGGCGCAAATCGATCATTTGATACTGGAAATTCAGGCCCCGGCCACCGAGGCGAGCAATTGGCGCGTCGGTAGCAAGCTGACCGTGCTGGGTCGAACGGGCACTGCCAGCATCGTAAGCATCAGCCCGCTCGTGACACCCGATAGTCAGACCGTTGCGATCCGGGCGGAACTCGGTGCCGGCAGCGACCTGCGGCCCGGCGAATTCATCACCGCACAATTACCTCTGATCAGCAACAGTGAAAGTTGGGACGTGCCCCTGGCGGCACTGGCCCATGATGGCACTGCCGCCTATGTCTTTGTTCGTGGTGTCGATCACTTCGAGGCGCGCAAGGTCAGGCAGATTAGCGCGGCCGGCCAGCGCGTGCGTATTGCAGGTCCACTCAAGGCGGGTGAGCTGATCGCCGTCTCGGGCGTGGTAGCGCTCAAAGGCTCTTGGCTAGGTGAAAAGGGAGGCGACTGATGCTTGCCCGTTTGATTCAGTTCTGTTTGTCCCAGCGCCTGTTCGTCCTGCTGGCCACGCTGATGGTCGGTGGTGCCGGCTGGTTCGCTTTCTTGCAATTGCCGATCGACGCCTTCCCTGATGTCTCCAGCACGCAGGTCAAGATCATCATGAAGGCGCCCGGCATGACGCCGGAAGAAGTCGAAAGCCGCATTGCGGTGCCGATCGAAGTCGAAATGCTCGGCATCCCGAAGACCAAGATTTTACGGTCGGTCACCAAGTACGGGATGGCCGATGTCACCATCGATTTCCAGGATGGCACCGATATTTTCTGGGCGCGCCAGCAAGTCAGCGAACGTCTGGGCGGCATCACCGATAGCCTGCCCGGCGGCATCAGCGGCGGCATGGCACCGATCACCACACCGCTGGGCGAAATGTTCATGTTTACCGTCGATAGCGACAGCTTGTCGCTGACAGAACGGCGCAGCTTGCTGGACTGGGTGATTCGCCCGGCGCTGCGCACCGTTCCCGGCGTGGCCGATGTCAATGCGCTGGGTGGCATGGTCCGCTCGTTCGAGGTCGTACCCAACCCGCTGGCGATGACGGCCAGCGGCGTCACGATGGCGCAGTTGCAGGAAGCGATACGCGCCAATAATCGTAATGATGGTGCCGGCCGCCTCGGCGAAGGCGACGAAGTTTTGCTGGTACGCAGCGAAGGCAGCATCACCAGCCTCGAGGAGTTGCGCGCTGTCGTGGTCAAGGTCAGCGGTGGCGTCCCGGTGCGCGTTGGTGCGCTGGCTGAAGTGCGTATCGGCGCACTGACGCGCTATGGCGTCGTCACGCAAAACGGCAAGGGCGAAGCCGTGCAGGGACTGGTGCTGGGACTGGCCGGCGCGAATGCGCAGCAAGTCGTCGAGGGCGTGCGCAAGAAACTCGCTGACTTGAAGCCGACCTTGCCCGAGGGCGTCACGCTGAACGTGTTTTACGACCGCGCCGATCTGGTGTCGAAGGCGGTCGGTGCGGTCTCGAACGCGCTGATGGAAGCGACCGTGATCGTCATCGTCCTGCTCGGTCTGTTCCTTGGCAATGTGCGCGCCGCGCTGACCGTGGCGCTGGTGTTGCCGCTGGCGGCGCTGATCACCTTTATCCTGATGCGCGGTTTTGGCATGTCGGCCAACCTGATGAGTCTGGGCGGGCTGGCGATTGCGATCGGCATGCTGGTCGATGCCTCCATCGTTGTCGTGGAAAACATCGTGCAGCGACTGGCGCAGGATCCGAGTGCCGGCAAATTGCCACGCCTGCATCTGATTTACCGGGCGGTGCGCGAAGTCGCCGCGCCGGTGGCCTCCGGCATCCTGATCATCATCACGGTGTTTCTGCCGCTGCTGACGCTGCAGGATCTCGAAGGCAAATTCTTTGCACCGGTGGCCTTGACGATTGTCTTTGCACTGGCCGGATCGCTGCTGCTGTCGCTGACCGCGATCCCAGTTTTTGCATCGTACTTGCTGCGTGACGTCAAACATCAGGAACCATGGTTGCCGCGCAAACTGCTGGCGATGTATGCGCCGGTGCTGGCATGGGTGTTACGCAGCCAGCGCACGGTCGTCATCGGTGCCGTCGTCATGCTGATCGGAGCCGGAGCGGTCTACACCCAGGTCGGCAAGACTTTCATGCCGACTATGGATGAGGGCGACCTGATTGTCGGCATCGAAAAGCTGCCGACGGTCAGCCTGGAGCAAAGCGCGGCGCTCGACCTGAAGATCCACCAGGCCCTGATGAAGGCGTTGCCCGAAGTCACGGGCGTGGTGGCACGCGCCGGTGCCGACGAAATGGGGCTCGATCCGATGGGCTTGAACCAGACCGACACCTATTTGCTGATGACACCACGCAGTCAATGGCGCATGAAAAACAAGGAAGCGATGATCGACGAAATCCGCAAGGTGCTCGATCCGCTGCCCGGCATCAAGTACAGCTTCACGCAACCGATCGAAATGCGGGTCAGTGAAATGATCATCGGCGTGCGCGGCGATATCGCCGTCAAGGTATTCGGCCCTGACCTTGCCCAGTTGAACAAGTACGCGGCCGAAGTCGAAGCGGTACTCAAGACCATCCCCGGCAACCAGGATGTGTATACGGTCCAGAACGATGGCGTGCAATATTTGCGTGTCGTGGTCGATCGCCTGCAGGCCGGCCGGCTGGGCCTGACCATCGAGGAAATCCAGGATGCGCTGCGGGTGCAGATCGAGGGGCTGCAGGCGGGCAGCGCCATCGAAGGCAATCGCCGTACGCCCATCGTGCTGCGCGCCACCGAATCGGTCCGGCTGTCACCGACCGAATTTGCCGCCACCCGCATCACTGCCAGCGATGGCACCAGCGTGCCACTGACCAGCGTGGCGCGGCTGGAACGTACTGCCGGACCGGTCAAGATCGACCGTGAAATGGGCAGTCGCTACAGCGTCGTCATCGCCAATGTCAGCGGGCGCGATCTGGTCGGCTTTGTTCAGGAAGCCCAGGCCAGCGTGGCCGTCAAGCTCGCCTTGCCGACCGGTTATCGCATCAGCTGGGGCGGGCAATTCGAGAATCAGCAGCGTGCGGCCAAGCGCCTGAGCATCGTGGTACCGGTCGCGCTCGGGCTGATTTTCATTGTGCTGTTTTCTACCTTCCGTTCGGTGCGCCAGTCGTTGCTGATCCTCGCGATCATTCCGTTTGCGCTGGTCGGCGGCATCGTCGCGCTGTGGCTGACCGGCGAGTATCTGTCGGTACCGGCCTCGGTCGGCTTCATCGCCTTGCTTGGGATTACGGTGCTCAATGGTGTCGTGCTGGTCAGTTACTTCAACCAGTTGCGCGAGGAAGGAATGGCCCTGCTCGACGTCGTCACGCAGGGCGCGCGCCGGCGCTTGCGTCCCGTGCTGATGACGGCGTCGATTACCGCCTTTGGCCTGATCCCGCTGCTGTTCGCCACCGGCCCCGGCTCCGAAATCCAGCGACCGCTGGCCATCGTCGTCATCGGTGGACTGGTCACTGCCACCGCCCTGACCCTGATGCTGTTACCGATACTTTATTTGCGCTTCGCGTTTGCGAAGCAGGAGCGTTCCGATGTCTGACCTTTGCCTGACCTTGCTGTGCCCGCCCGCACTGGAAGAACGCGTGCTCGATACGCTGCTGATGATCCCGGAAATCGTGCTCTTTACCAGCAGCCGGGCCGCCGTCCACGGCGTGCATCCCGAGCGGCTCAGTGCCAGTGAACAGGTGCTGGGTCTGGCTGTCATGACCCAGATCCAGGCACTGCTGCATGAAGCCGACCGCACGCGCTTGCTGGCGCGTCTGAAAGACAGTTTTGCCGGTACCGGCTTGCGCTACTGGCTGACGCCGGTGGCTGAAACAGGAGAATTCGCTTGAAGCAAATACGATGGAAGGCGCTGGTCGCCAGTGCGGCGTTGTCGGCCGGTAGCGTGCTGGCTGCCGAACTCGTCGGTGTGGCGGCGCTACCGCAGAGTGCAGTCAACTATCCGCTGTTGCTGCCGACGGCCGTGGTGCGTCCGCTGATCGACCAGACTCCGGGCGTTGCGGCGGCGCGTGCCGGACTGGAAGCAGCGCGTCAGGATGCCGGCTTGCTGACCGACTCGCCGTACGAATGGACCGCCAGAGTCACGACGCAGCGGCGCACCGTCGACACCGGTGAGCGCTACGGCGAATGGAGCGCCGGGATCGAGCGTACCTTACGCTTGCCGGACAAAGCGCGTGCCGATGGCAGTCTGGCGCAAGCAACGCTGGACGAAGCCGAAGCGCGCCATGGCGAAGTGCTGCATGAAATGACCCGCGACTTGCTCGGTTTGTGGCTGGACTGGGCCCATGCCGAACAGGGACAAACGCTGTCACTGATGCACTTGCAGGCCGCGCAAGAGAATGTGCGCATCGTTGAAAAACGCGTCAAGGCAGGCGATGCCGCGAGACTGGATGCCAGCGTGGCACGCGCCGAGCTGGCCGAGCAACAGCGTGCCGGTATCGAGATCAAGACGGCTGCTGCCGTGGCGTGGGCGCGCTTGCAGGCGCGCTTTCCGGGCTTTGACCGCGACCTCTCGGCGTTCCCCGCCGCGCTGCCACTGGTGGGGGACGGATCGCTCTGGCGTGCGCGCATCCTCGATCAAAGCGACGAGCTGAAAATTGCGGAAGCGCAATTGCAGAAGATGCAGGCGCGCGGCGCAAGGGCGCAAGCTGAGAAGATGCCCGATCCGACCGTGGGCCTGTTCACTGCGTCGGAAGTCGGTGGGCGCGAGCGCCTGACCGGCATCATGCTCAGCATCCCGATTCCCGGTTCGCAGCGCAATCGCCATGCCCAAAGGGCGGTGCATGCCGATGAGATATCGCGTCAGGAAGTCGCTTCTAAAAAACGTCAGCTTGATGCGGTAATCGGTGCGGCGTTTGCCGCTACGCAGGGTACGTTCGAAGGCTGGCAAATCGCTGAAGCAGGGGCTGCCGAGATGCAGGATAACGCCCGCCTGATGGCGCGCGCCTATGCGTTGGGTGAGGCCGATCTGCAAGCATTGCTGAGCGCAAGACGGCTAGCCACGACGGCGGCACAAAACGCGCTGGGAGCGAAAGTGGCCGCCAGTCGCAGTTATTACGGGCTGCTGGTGGATGCCCATCTGGTCTGGGACATGGCGCACGAATGAGCGATTTTCTACTAACGAATTTTTCACACTGACCCGGAGTATTCATGTTTGCAAGATTGTTTTCAGGGAGCGGGCCCGCGCAGGAACGTATAACGCGACAACGGACTTTCTGGTCTGTCCTCGCTGCAATGACGCTGTATTTTTTACTGATCACCACCAGCCATGCGCACGGCATTGCCGAAGGCGACAAAGGCTATATTCAGGAGATCTCGGGCGTCCATTTTCTGGCCTTCGTCTATCTCGGTGCCAAGCACATGTTCACCGGATACGATCACATCCTGTTTTTGTTCGGGGTGATTTTTTTCCTCTACAAGCTCAAGGATATCGGGCTGTATGTCAGCCTCTTTGCGGTTGGCCATTCGACCACGATGCTGCTGGGTGTCTACCTCGGCACCAGCATCAATGGCTATCTGATCGACGCCATCATCGGCCTGTCGATCGTCTACAAGGCACTCGATAACGTCGGCGCATTTCAACGCTGGTTCGGCGTGCAGCCCAACACTCGGGTGGCAACGCTGATCTTTGGTCTGTTTCACGGCTTGGGTTTGGCGACCAAGGTGCAGGAATACGAGATCTCCCGCGACGGCCTGCTGACCAACCTGATTGCTTTCAATATCGGCGTAGAAACGGGCCAATTGCTGGCACTGGCCGCCATCCTGATCGTGATGGGATTCTGGCGTCGCACCGGGAGTTTTTTACGCCATGCCTACACGGCCAACGTCGCCATGATGGCGGCAGGATTCCTGCTTGTCGGCTATCAGCTAACCGGCTATTTCACACTCTGACTGGAGTTACCTCATGTACAACACTGATATGCCTTTGCGCGCCGAACTACCGAGTAGTAAAAAATTATTACGATCAACCGGGATTGCCCTCGTCAGCGCTGCAGTTTTGCTGGTGACAGTGGTGCTACCGGCCGAATACGGTATCGATCCAACCGGCATCGGACGCACTTTGGGTCTGACCACGATGGGCCAGATCAAGGTCTCGCTCGCTGCCGAAGCCAGTGCCGAAACGCAGGGTGCGGCATTCGTACCAGCACCGTCGTCTAGCCCTGTCGTTACCGAGCCGGTACCGCCGATAGCGGCACTGGCGACCAATGCCGCCACGATTGCATCGAGGACCGATGAAACCAGCGTGACCCTCAAGCCCGGCGCGGCAATCGAAGTCAAACTGGTGATGGAAAAAGGGGCCACGGTCAACTATGCATGGAAGACCGATGGCAGTCCCGTCAACTTTGATACCCACGGTGATCCGTCTGACGGCCCGAAGGGTGTTTATCACGGCTACAGCAAGGGCCGTCAAGTCGCCAGCGATACCGGTGAATTTACCGCTGCCTTTGATGGTAACCACGGCTGGTTCTGGCGTAATCGCGCCAGCAACGACGTGACGATCACCTTGAAAACCACCGGCAATTACAGCAGCGTTCAGCAATAGGACTGGTTCATGCGCGTCGCACCAGCTGGCGCGACGCATTTTTCTCCTGAATAAACATTTGATATTGGAATTACCATGACATGCCGTCACGTGATAAACGTCGTTTTAATGATGTGCTTTTTTGCAGCGCTGAGTGGATGCAACAACGGTGAGCCGAAGGAAAATTCTGGAAAAACCGAACACGGGCATAGCCATGACTGAGTCAATAGATTGGCAGGTTGGCCGGTCACGCTAAAAAAAGGGCCCCTTTGTGCGCTTGCGCACGTATCTATAACTCCACCGTAACAGGCAAATAAATAGTATGGCCACTAGCGTCGACATTCGGATTTCGGTCCACAGCGTACTTTTTAAAGAGGCTGGAAATGCATAAGGGAGTGGTCTATGCCTTACTGGCAGCAGCCCTGTTTGGTGCCAGTACGCCGTTTGCCAAAGTGCTGGTTGATGAGGTCGCACCGATCACGCTGGCGGGTCTTTTTTACGTCGGCAGCGGTCTGGGACTGTTGGCCTGTTTTATTGTCCGGGCACTCGCCACACGTGGCAGCACGGCAGACCAACCGGCTAAGCTGAGCGCAGCAGACCTGCCATGGCTGGGTGGTGCCACGGTGTTTGGCGGCATTGCCGGGCCGGTCTTGCTGATGCTCGGGCTCAGTTTGACCCCGGCCTCCACGGCGTCGCTTCTGCTCAACATGGAAGGCGTGCTGACGGCGTTGCTGGCGTGGTTCGTCTTCAAGGAAAATTTCGATCGCCGTATCTTTGCCGGCATGTTGTTAATCGTAGTGGCGGGCGTCCTGTTGTCGTGGGAGCAAATTCCCGTGCTAGGCGTGCCCTGGGGTGCGCTGGCCATCGTCGCTGCTTGTCTCTGCTGGGGTATCGACAATAATTTGACCCGCAAGGTGTCGGCCAGTGACGCCTTGCAAATTGCCTGCATCAAGGGACTCGTGGCGGGTTCGGTCAATGTCGGCATCGCCTTGGCGCTAGGTTATCGCTTACCGCCGATGTCGACCATGCTGACAGCCGGCGTCATCGGTTTTTGCGGTTATGGTCTCAGCCTCGTGCTGTTCGTGCTGGCGCTACGGCACCTCGGTACGGCACGCACCGGCGCCTATTTTTCAGCGGCGCCGTTTGTTGGCGCGATGATTTCCCTGCTCATGCTGGGAGAAGTGCCTGGGGTCGTGTTCTGGTGCGCAGCAGTGTTGATGGGGGCGGGTATCTGGTTGCATCTGACCGAGTCCCATGCGCATGCGCATCTTCACGAGCCGTTATCCCATACCCATGCGCACGGTCATGATGCGCACCATCAGCATGCACACGATTTCGCGTGGGATGACAAGAAAACACATGTGCACCCGCACAAGCACACCGCACTTCGACACGTGCATCCGCACTATCCGGATATTCATCATCGGCATAGGCACTAATGACAGACTAGTCATTCGCTGTGTGGGTGCCTAAACCTAGACCGGCGCAAGTCGTCCGACATACCAACAGCCTACGCGTGGCCGCTTCAAAAAACGCAACATGAAGCACGCCAAAGGCAGCTAACCGAGGTGGGTGTGCCGCTCGTGCTTTGGCTCTGTTTCCATTGACGCCAGCCCTTGCAAGATGCCGCAGGCATCGACGGCTTGCTCACTCTGGCAACGGTCCCGTAATTCGCTCAGTTGCTGTTTGAGTTGCGATAATTCAGCGATACGCACATCGACGTGGGTAATGTGCTCGTCCAGAAGTTGATTGATGCCACTACAGTCGCCAGCAGGTTGATCCATCAGGCCCAGCAAAGCATGGATTTCCTGATGTGTCATGTCCAGCGCACGACAGTTACGGATAAATCGCAGCCGATCAACGTGAGCACCGTTGTAGCTGCGGTAGTTGGCTGCCGTGCGTGTCGGGGCGGCCAACAAGCCTTCCTTTTCGTAATAGCGCACGGTTTCCACCGTGCATTGCGCCACTTGGGCGAGTTCGCCGATTTTCATGGGTAAGCTCCAAAACACTTGACCCTATAGTAACTTCAGGGTGTGAAATACGAAGTATACAGACAGTTGGATCACACCATGCCCTCTCACACCGAAAACACTAAGCCGGCCCAGCACGATCACGGGCATTCCCATCGCCATATTTGCTGTGCTGCCGATTCAGCGCAGAAGCCGACGCCGGATGATGCCAGCCCGGTGACGGACAATATCCCGGCCGGTAGCACACTGACTCGCCTGCGCATTGCCCAGATGGATTGTCCCACCGAGGAAGCATTGATCCGCAAGAAGCTTGGCGGCATGTCCTCCGTGCAAGGACTGGAATTCAACCTGATGCAGCGAGTGCTGTCCGTGGTGCATGACAATGACGCTTTGCCCGCCGTTGAAGCCGCCATCGGTGACTTGGGAATGCATGCCGAAGCCATGGAGCCTGGAGTACAAACAATGATCACCCAACCAGCCGAAAAGCCTTGGTGGCCATTGGCTCTGGCCGGAGTGGCCGCACTGAGTGCAGAGATCGTGAATTGGGCCAGCCTGCCGGAATGGCTTTCTGCATTGCTGGCGCTCATTGCCATCGCCATCGGTGGCATCGGCACTTACAAAAAGGGCTGGATTGCCTTACGCCACGGGAATCTCAATATCAATGCTCTGATGAGCATCGCTGTCACAGGTGCAGTGCTGCTTCGGCAATGGCCGGAAGCAGCGATGGTCATGGTTCTGTTCACGCTGGCCGAATTGATCGAGGCAAAGTCGCTGGATCGGGCACGTAATACTATCCGCAGCCTGGTGCAACTCACGCCGGAACTGGCGACGGTACAGCGGGCAGATGGTAATTGGGCCGAGTTGCCAGTCAAGGCCGTCACTGTTGGCCAACTAGTCCGGGTCAAACCAGGCGAGCGCGTCGCGCTCGATGGCGTGGTCATGTCAGGGCAGTCGAGTATCAACCAAGCGCCCATTACCGGCGAAAGCTTACCGGTCGATAAAACGGTTGGCGACAGTGTATTCGCCGGCACAATCAATGAATCTGGTTCGTTTGAATATCGCGTCACGGCTGAATCCACCCATTCAACCCTGGCGCGGATCATTCACGCGGTCGAGGAAGCACAAGGCGCACGCGCGCCCACCCAGCGTTTCGTCGATCAGTTCGCCAAGGTCTATACGCCAACGGTGTTTGCCTTCGCCTTGGCCGTCGCTCTTGTTCCACCGCTGCTCCTTGGTGGCAGCTGGCACGATTGGGTCTACCGGGCGCTGGTTTTACTGGTTATCGCTTGCCCGTGCGCCTTGGTTATTTCTACCCCTGTCACCATCGTCAGCGGCTTGGCGGCAGCAGCCCGGCACGGCATTTTGATCAAGGGCGGTGTTTATCTCGAAGAAGGTCACAAGCTCGCGTGGCTGGCATTCGACAAGACCGGCACCATCACCCATGGGAAACCAGAATTAACGGATACCGTGCTGCTCGATCAGCCATCGGGACTGGAGGCCGTCCGGATTGCCACTAGCCTCGCTGCGCGTTCCGATCACCCGGTTTCTCGTGCCATCGCCTCGAACGGCCAACTAGACAGCACCGTTTTGCTTGATGTCGCCGACTTCGCTGCCATTCCAGGCAGAGGTGTGCGTGGAATCGTCGATGACGTGCATTATCAGCTGGGCAACCACCGGTTAATCCATGAAATTGGCGTATGTACGCCGCTCCTAGAAGCACAGATTGGCGACCTGGAAGAGCAAGGCAAGACGGTCGTTTTGCTCACCGATGGCGAGCGCGTGCTCGTCCTGTTTGCCGTGGCCGATACGGTGAAGGCGAGTAGCCGCGCCGCGATTCAGGCACTACATGAGTTAGGTATCAAGACGGTTATGCTGACGGGTGATAACGCCCACACCGCGCGCGCTATCGCGGCCCAAATTCAGATTGATGAGGTCTTGGGCGATCAACTTCCCGAAGACAAGTTGCGCGCCATCGAACGCTACGCGCAAAGTGGCAAGGTCGGTATGGTAGGCGACGGCATCAACGATGCACCCGCTCTGGCACGCGCCGATATCGGCTTTGCCATGGGCGCGGCGGGTACCGATACGGCGATTGAGACAGCTGACGTGGCTCTGATGGACGACGACCTGAATAAGATTGCGCGCTTCGTTCGCTTGTCACGCGCTACGCGAACGGTGCTGGTACAGAACATCACGTTTGCCTTGAGCATCAAGGCTCTCTTTCTGGCACTCACGCTGATGGGGATAGGCACCATGTGGATGGCGGTATTTGCTGATGTGGGTGCGAGTCTTCTAGTCGTGGCCAACGGCCTAAGGTTGGTGCGTCAATAACGTGACGTTATCTCATTCTGAACGACAATCCTATCTGACGCTTCAGCGCTTGAAGGCCAGCATGAGCACACCACCAGCGACCATGGCGATACCTGACCACTCTCGCAGCGATGGTCGCTCGCCCAGAAACGCAAAGGCAAATACCGCAACCAGGACGAGACTGAGCTTATCGACTGGTGTAACTTTCGAAGCATCTCCCAGCTTGAGCGCTCTGAAATAACAGACCCATGATGCGCCGGTCGCCAGACCGGACAATGTTAGAAACAACCACGTTCTCGTGGATAGCGCGAAGGGATCGGACCACTTCTCCGTGGCTGCGACGAAGACCGAGAGGACCACAATGATGATTGCCGTCCGGATCAAGGTGGCGAGATCGGAATCGACGCCCTGAATCCCTATCTTGGCAAAAATGGCGGTCAGTGCCGCAAAGATGGCAGACAAAATTGCCCAGTAAAACCAGCCAGTTGTTGTTGTCATTGGATTCCCCTTTTTTGTGGGTGCATTTATTTTTCGCTGATCACGACCGGATTAAACTGACTTGGTGTCTTGAGGCAATGGCTGTTCATTTTTC
>AEPR01000071.1 GCA_000195205.2 Oxalobacteraceae bacterium IMCC9480
GCGTGGGCACGATGAGGCCGTGCCCATCCGGATCGTATTTTGCTGCGCTTACTTACCGATGCGGTCACCGAACAAGGTCAGCAGCACGCCGCCTAGCACCACAATCACACCGATCAGTCGCACTGGCGATACCGGGCGCAGCGCCGAGCCTAATAAACCGAAATTATCGATCGTGACCGACATCAGTAATTGCCCGGCGATGATCAGTACCAGCATGCTGGTCAGGCCAATACGGGGAGCGAGGAAGGCGGTGGTGAACAGGAAACCCGCACCCAGCACACCACCGGCAAAAACCCACGGCGGCTGGCCGGGCAGGGCGGCGAGGCTGTTGCCGATGCCACCTCGCGATACTGCCGCGATGGTCAGCACTACCGTACCGATGCAGAACGAAATCAGTGCAGCCGCCACCGTGTTGCCGCCGATGTTGAACGCCAGCCGGCCATTGATCGCTGCCTGCATCGAGATCGCGGCACCGGCGAGAAATGCCATGCCATAGAGCAGGCTGTTCATCGTCTTACAGCGCCGCCAGCATGGCGCGCACCGCTTCCTGCGCGGCCGGGTCACTCAATCCCAGATCCGGCTTGGTCTCGACCAGTTTGTTGCGGTGTGCGACCGGCCAGCCGAAGGCGTCGTCATCAATGGCGAACCAGTTGGCGGGCTTGCGCCGCTCGACATCGCCGAGTACCTGCAAGCCGCGTGACATGGTGTCGAACGCGGTTTGCGACAAGCCCGGATGATGGAAGGTCGACCCGATCACGCGGTCCTGCAAGGCCGGCGACAAGTCGTATTTGGCCGTGTCGAAACTGACCGCCCGCACCCAGCTGGTCGACAGCACGATCTTCAGGTCCGGATACGGCGCCAGCAGCTCGTCGAGAATGGGCATCCACTCAAAAAAACTCCGTTCGGCCTTGGCCAGGTAAAGGCCGCGCTTGCGGTTGCGCATGACCATGCTGTCGTGCAGTACGCCATTGAAATCAAGGTAGAGGATGTTCATCGGGAATCGGTTATGTCGGTGGTATCAGTGGAAGAATCAGGGGGCAGGCAAGCCACGAGGGCTTGCACATGCAGGTCAGTGGTGCCGAGTTCGGACAGCGCATCCGCCAGTTCGGTCAGGTAATCCCGGTTACGGCCGCTTGGCCCGATGGCGGCTGCAATCTGGCGGGCGATCTCGGAATCCGTGGCCGGACCAAGGTAGGCCGCATTCTCCGGATCGGCAATATACACCAGCCCTTGCGCCTGGCTGCCATCGTCGAACGCCAGCGTCGTACTGAAACGCAGGTAGCCATTTTTTTCGCGGTGATCGAGGTGGTCAAAAACGTCCGGGCGGATCAGGTAAGCCATGCCGGCACAGGTGGCACCGGCTTGCGGTGCCAGCGTCACGACGCGCCCCGGACAAGCCGGCGTGCCGCGATGATCGTGCGAGCCTTGCCAGAAGCGTCGTACATGACCGCGAATGCTGGCCGGCTTGCGCTCCAGGTAAGCAAAGTCGGCCTTGAAGATCAGCGAGCCGTAGCCAAACAGCCAGACTTGCTCGTGCTCGCCAAAGCGATGCCGCCGTTGATTGACGGCCGTTGTATCGATGTCCATGGCAACAATGCCAGTCAGGCTTTTTTCAGGAAGCAGGTTTTCAGGACCAGCCCTTTGACTTTATCGACATTGCATTCGACTTCTTCCGGATCATCGGTCAGCCGGATGTTCTTGGCGATGGTGCCGCGCTTGAGCGTGACCGAGGTGCCTTTGACTTTCAAGTCCTTGATGAGACTGACCGAATCACCGTCGGCCAGCAGGTTGCCATTGCTATCTTTAACGTCCACGAAAATATCCTTGTCTTGGTGAAGCGACGCATTATAAGCGACCCGACTGTCACGCCCGACGCAGTTCCCTCCAGATGCCTCCTCTTAAATGCGAGTGGTTTGCATTCGCAGGCAATCTTTGCTACGCTGGCCTTCTCTTTTTAACTGGCGGGCTCCATGAAATCAATTGGCACAGCAGTAGCATCCTTGTTCCTCCTGGCGGCGATTCCTGCCGCCGCGCAGGAAAATGTCGTCAACGTCTACTCGGCCCGGCATTACCAGACCGACGAAGCGCTGTACGGTAATTTTACGAAGCAAACCGGCATCAAGATCAACCGCATCGAGGCCGGTGAAAACGAATTGCTGGAGCGGATCAAGAACGAAGGCATCAACAGCCCGGCCGATGTGTTCATTACCGTCGATGCGGCGCGTCTGGCGAAAGCCGATGATCTTGGCCTGTTCGGATCGACGGCTTCCAAATTGCTGGCGCAACGGATTCCTGCCAATTTGCGCACCGAAGACTGGTATGCGTTTTCGACCCGTGCCCGCCTTATTGTCTATAACAAGGTCGCCATGAATCCGGCCGATTTCCAGACTTACGCCGATCTGGCTAATCCGAACCTGAAGGGCAAGGTGTGCGTACGTTCCGGTTCGCACCCGTACAACCTGTCCCTGGGTGCCTCGTTCCTGGCCCATCAGGGCGAAGAAAAAACCAGCGCGTGGGCCAAGGGTCTCGTGAGTAATTTTGCCCGCTCGCCCAGAGGCGGTGACACCGATCAGATCAAGGCGGTTGCTGCCGGCGAATGCGGCGTGGCACTGGCCAATTCGTATTACGTCGCGCGCTTGATGCGTTCGGACAAGCCGGAAGACCGCAAGATCATGGCGTCAGTTGGCATCGTCTGGCCGAATCAGGCCACGACCGGTACGCACGTCAATATCTCCGGTGGCGGCATGCTGAAAAACGCGCCGCACAAGGAAGCTGCGGTGAAGTTCCTCGAATACCTGGCCTCGGATCAGGCGCAAGTGTATTTCGCCGATGGCAACAATGAATGGCCAGTCGTCACCAGCGTCAAGATCAGCAATCCTGCGCTCGAACAGATGGGCAAGTTCAAGCCGGAGACGCTCAATGTCGGCGTGCTGGCGAAGAACCAGAATGAAGTCCAAAAGATTTACGATCGGGCCGGCTGGCAATAAAGGCCGGTAGATTTTAGAAAGAGGCACTGCGGTGCCTCTTTTTTTATCCGCCTTTTTTGCTGCGGGTAATTTGCCACGACACCAGCACCAGCGGCAACACGCCGACCGCAACAATCGCCAGCGACGCCGTCGAGGCCTCGGCCAGTCGTTCATCGGACGCCAGCGTGAAGGCCTGCGTGGCCAGCGTATCGAAATTGAATGGCCGCATCACCAGCGTCGCCGGCAACTCCTTCATCACATCGACGAACACCAGCAAGCCGGCCGTCAGCAGCGAGCCGCGCAGCAGCGGCAGATGGATGCGCCACAGCGTACTGGCCTGTCCATAACCGAGCGAGCGCGCGGCATCGTCCATCGACGGCGTGATCTTGCTCAGGCTGGTCTCGACGGTTTGCAGCGACACCGTCAGGAAACGCACCAGATAGGCATAAATCAGCGCCGAAATTCCGCCGGTCAGCAGCAAGCCGGGATTTTGCCCGGTCCACGACAGGATGCTGGCAGCCAGCCACGCATCGAGCCGGGTCACCGGAATCAGTACGCCAACGGCAATCACCGAACCCGGAAACGCGTAGCCAAGACCAACCGTGCGGTTCAGCAGTACCGGCCAGGCCCGGCGCGACAGTCGTGCGCTGTAGGCCAGCAGCACCGCGATCAGCACCGCGATCAGCGCAGTGACGGCGGCAAGGATGAAGCTATTGCGGGCTAGCACCAGGAAGCGCGCGCCGAATTGGGCGTCGCCACTGCTAAGCGCCATGCGCAGCAACAGGCCAGCGGGCAACAGGAAACCCAGCGTCAGCGGGATCAGACAGAACAGCGTCGCGCCGATGCCCTTCAAGCCCTGCAGACGCATGCCCGCGTGCGGCCGGTTGCGACCGGTCGTGTTATTGAAGCGCGCCCGGCCGCGCGAAAAGCGTTCGATAAACAGGATCAGCGCCACAAAGCACAGCAAGCCGGTGGCCAGTTGTGCCGCGGCGATATGGTCGCCCAATGAAAACCACGCGCGGTAAATGCCGGTCGTGAAAGTCGGCACGCCGAAGTACGACACGGCACCATAGTCGGCCAGCGTTTCCATCAGCGCCAGCGACGTACCGGCCGCAATCGCCGGCCGGGCCAGCGGCAGCGAGATGCGAAAAAAGCTTTGCCACGCGCCCAGTCCGAGCGATCGACCGACTTCGAGCATGCCGCTGGCGCGTTCGATAAAGGCCGCACGGGCCAGCAGATAGACATACGGATACAGCACGAAAATGAATACGGCGACCGCGCCGCCCAGCGTGCGCACGTCGGGAAACCAGTATTGCCCCGGCTGCCAGCCCAGACCATCGCGCAGCCAGGTCTGCACCGGCCCGACAAATTGCAGGAAATCGGTATAGGTGTACGCCATCACGTAGGCCGGCACCGCCATCGGCAAGACCAGTGCCCATTCAAAAATCCGCCGGCCCGGGAATGTGTGCACGCTGACCAGCCAAGCCGTCGAGACCCCGACGAGCATCACGCCGACCGACACACCGACGCACAGGATCAGCGTATTGGCGATATAGGTCGGCAATACCGTCGAGGCAAGATGCGCCCAGGTATCCGATCCATCACCGGCGGCGAACAAGTTGGCCACGACGCTGAGGATAGGTAATGCCACCAGTGCAGCGATGATGAGCGCCAGCACGACTAGCAAGGACCACTGGCGACGGGGTGCGGCACGCGCAATGATTGACGTCATGGTCTGCAAAATAAGCCTATATCAAAAGGCGAATTATAATTGACGCTCTCTATTACCCGGGCGGCGCGATGGCTTTGCTGGAATTGCAGGATGTGAATTACGCCTATGGTGCGCAAAAAGTGGTCGAAGAATTGTCCTTGCGACTGGCTCCCGGCGCGATCGGCTGCCTGCTCGGGCCATCCGGTTGCGGCAAGACGACCGTGCTGCGTTGCATCGCCGGATTCGAGACGGTCAGTGGCGGCACGATACGGGTGGCCGGTGAAGTCCTCAGCAGTCCGGCCTCGCACGTGCCTGCCGAGCAGCGCCGCATCGGCATGGTGTTTCAGGATTACGCGCTGTTTCCGCATCTGACCGTGGCGGCCAATATTGCGTTCGGCTTGCGCGGCAGTCCGGCTGCCGCCCGGCAGGCGAGGGTGTTGGCCTTGCTGGAGACCGTCGGACTGGCCGGCGAAGACACTAAATTCCCGCATGAATTGTCCGGCGGACAGCAGCAACGCGTCGCGTTGGCCCGTGCGCTGGCACCGCGTCCGCGACTGCTACTGCTCGACGAGCCATTTTCCAATCTCGATGTCGAATTGCGCGAGCGGCTGGCACTCGAAGTGCGCAGCATCCTCGCCGCCGAAGGCACCACGGCGATCCTGGTCACGCACGACCAGCACGAGGCTTTCACCATCGCCGACGAGATCGGCATCATGCACGAAGGCCGTATCCAGCAATGGGACACGCCGTACAACCTGTACCACCAGCCGGTCAACCGCTTTGTCGCGGACTTCGTCGGGCAAGGCGTGTTCCTGCCGGGCGAAGTCATCAGCGCCAGCCGGATCGAGATCGAGCTGGGTATCCTGTCGAGCGAGATGCTGGCCGGCGGCGATGCCGACGCCATCGCGCGTAAGGTGGGCAAACGCGTCACGGTGCTGTTGCGTCCCGATGACGTCGTGCATGACGATGCCAGCCCGCTGCAGGCGGAAGTACTGGCCAAGGCATTTCGCGGTGCCCAATTCCTCTATACCCTGCGGCTTGCCAGTGGCGCACAGGTGCTGTCGCTGGTGCCCAGCCATCACAATCATGCGATTGGCGAGCGCATCGGTCTCCGGCTCGATGTCGATCACGTGGTGGTGTTCCGGGCGGAGCACTAAGCGCCGCTGCAGGTATCAGCCCAGCAAGCCGATCAGCGTCTGCAAGGTATCCGCCTCCTCGACCGGCTTGTCATCGCGTATCCGCAGCAACCTCGGAAAACGCACTGCGATACCGGATTTGTGGCGCGGTGAACGCGCAATGCCCTCGAAGCCGATCTCGAACACCATCGTCGGCGTGACGCTGCGCACCGGGCCGAATTTTTCGATGGTGGTTTTGCGGATGCGGGCATCTACCAGTGCGATCTCGGCATCGGTCAGGCCTGAGTAGGCCTTGGCAAATGGCACCAGCGTGCGGCTGCCATCTTCTGCCACATCCCATACTGCAAAGGTGTAATCGGTGTAGAGCGACGCGCGCCGGCCGTGACCGCTTTGCGCATAGATCAGGACCGCATCGACGCTGTACGGATCGACTTTCCATTTCCACCAGACGCCGACATCCCTGGTCCGGCCGACACCATACTGCGCGTTGACTGCCTTGAGCATCATTCCCTCGACGGCGCGTGCACGCGATTGCATGCGTATCGCCGCCAATGCTTCCCAGCCGGCAGCGACGATCAATGGCGACAGTTTCAGCTGGTCCGAATCCACTGCGGCAACCACCTTTTCGAGCACCGTGCGGCGTGCCGATTGTGGCTGCTCCCGCAGGTCGATACCGTCATGTTCGAGGACGTCATAGGCGATCAGTACCGCCGGCAATTCCGCCAGCAGTTTGGGACTGAGCGTCTTGCGGCCGATGCGCTTTTGCAGCTCGGAAAATGAGGCATGGGTGTCGCTGCCCCAGATCAGGATTTCGCCATCGATGACGGTGCCGTCGGGCAGGGCGATGGCGGCGATTTCCGGGAAACCTTCGCTGATCAATTCTTCACCGCGCGACCAGACCCAGCTCTGGCCATCGCGGCGCACCAGCTGGGCGCGGATGCCATCGTATTTCCATTCGACTTGCCAGCCGGTGATCGGTCCGAGCGTCACCGGCTCGGCCTGCAGCGGGTGCGCCAGGAAAAACGGAAACGGCTGGCCGCCGCGCAATGCCTGTTCCTGATCCGAGGTCGGTGCCACCAGCGCAAGGAAACGTTCGGCGCTCGGCCGCTGGCGGGCGTCGGTCCAGCCCATCAGCCGTTGCGCGATCAGCTTGCTGTCGAGCGCGGCCACTCCGGCCAGCGCGCGTGTGACCAGCAACTTCGACACGCCGACCCGGAAACCGCCACCGATCAGCTTGACCAGCAGGAAGCGTTCGCGTGGTGCCAGTTCGTCCCAGTACGCCAGCATCGCGCTGCGGATCGCCTCGGGTGCCGCGCCGCGCAATGGCGTGATGCGTTCGTCCATCCATTGCGCGAGGCCAAGATCACTGCGTCGCTGCGGTGCCGGCAAAATATGGGCGATGGTTTCGGCCAGATCGCCGACGGCGTGATAGCACTCATCGAACAACCAGTCATCGAGGCCGGCCGCCTCGGTCGCATAGTGCCGCAACAGCTTGGTCGGCACCGCTTGACGCGGCTTGCCACCGGCCAGGAAATAGACTGCCCAGGCGGCGTTTTCCGGTGCGGCTACCCGGAAATACGCGACCAGTTCCGCCAGCTTGCGGTTTGTCGAGGTGGTCGCATCGAGTGCGTCGTACAGCCTGGCGAATTCACGCATGGCCGACGACCGGTTCTGGTTTGGCGTCATCTTCTTCGATGCCGTATTCAGTCTGGAAGGCACCGGCTTGCAAGCCGTTTTGCTGCAGCCAGCGCACCATCACGGCAACTTGTCCGTGCGTGACGATGACGCGCTGCGCGCCGGTCTCCTTGATCGCTTGCATCAGACCGGGCCAGTCGGCATGGTCCGACAGCACGAAGCCGCGATCGACCGCGCGGCGTCGGCGTGCGCCGCGCAACAGCATCCAGCCGCTGGCGAAAGCATCGCTGTAATCGCCAAAGCGTTTCAGCCAGGGCGAGCCTGCTGTGGCCGGCGGGGCCAGCACCAATGCGCGTTTCAGGTCAGCCTTGTCGGCAACTTCAGTCACCAGCAGCGAGTCGGGCAGGGCGATGCCGGCTTCGCGGTAGACGCGGTTCAGCGGTTCGGCCGCGCTGTGGCAAATGATGGGTCCGATGGACGGATCGACGCCACTGAGTAGGCGCTGCGTCTTGCCGAACGAGTAGCAGAACAGCACGCTGGCGCGGCCATCGGCGGCGTTGTCGCGCCACCATTGGTTGATCTCGTCAAAGATCTCCTGCTGCGCTTGCCAGCGATAGATCGGCAAGCCGAACGTCGATTCGGTAATGAAGGTGTCGCAACGGACCGGTTCGAAGGCGGCGCAGGTGGCATCGGCCTCGACCTTGTAATCGCCCGAGGCGACCCAGACTTCGCCGCGGTATTCGAGCCGCACTTGGGCCGAGCCGAGCACATGGCCGGCCGGATGCAGCGAGATCGTCACGCCGTTGTGCAGCAGTGTTTCGCCATACGCCAGCGTCTGCAGATTGATCTTGCCGAGCCGGCTGTGCAGGATGCCGGCACCGGCGGCCGTCGCCAGATAGTGGCCATGCCCGGTGCGGGAATGGTCGGCGTGGCCATGCGTGATGACGGCGCGGTCGACCGCGCGCCACGGGTCGATATAGAACTGCCCCGGTACGCAATACAGGCCCTCGGGACGGGCAACGATCAGATCAGCCATGAAGAATTGTCAGGTGCGAAAAGGCGCTAGTCTCGCGCAGATCGGCAAAGCCTGCCGGCGTCAATGTATTTGCAGCTTCAGCCACCGCACAGCGCGAGCGCCAAACAGGTTGACGCCCAGGCCACCGAGCACCATCGCGCCAGCGACGATCTTCCACCACTGCATCGGCTCTCCCAGCAGGATGGTCGCACTAAGCATGCCGGTGACCGGCACCAGCAACGCAAACGGGGCGATCGTCGAGGCCGGATATTTGCGCATCAGGATCGACCAGATGGCGAAGCCCACCAGTGTGTTCGGATACGACTGGAACAGGATGGCACCGACCGAGGTCCAGTTCAGCTGGGTAGCCGCCTTGACCCAGGCATCGACGCCTTCGATCAGCAGCGAGGCGACGACCAGCGGCGGTACCGCCAGCAGCGAGGCCCAGACCACCAGTTCGATGGCATTGACCTTGCCCATCTGCTTCGAAAAAATGTTCGCCGTGGCCCACGACAGTCCCGCTGCGATCACCATCACGAAACCGATCACGGTCGGCTTCGCATCGAGCTGCGATGCCACCAGCGCCATGCCGGCCAGTGCTATCAGGGCACCGGCGATTTGCGGCAGGTGCGGGCGCTCGCCGAGCAGCAGGACCGCCAGGCCTATCGTAAAAAAGACTTGCAGCTGGATCACCAGCGACGCCAGTCCCGGCGGGAATCCCAGCTCGATCCCCGAGTACAGCAAGGTGAACTGGAGCGCAAACTGGAACAGCGCGAAGCCGGCCAGCAACCGGAACGGCAGTGCCGGCCGCTTGATAAAAAACACCAGCGGCAGTGCCGCGAACAGGAAGCGCAGCGTCGTGAACAGGATGGGCGGCAAGCCTTGCAGGCCGAGCTTGATGACGACAAAGTTCGATCCCCAGATGATGACGACGGCGAGAGCGAGCAGGATATCGGTGGGTTGCATGGCGGGGCCCGTGGAATCGAAGGGCAGATTGTACGGTGAGCCAGCTGACCGTCCTGAAAAGCTTCGGTGGCGACACCTGCCCATTGAGACGATTGCGCGACGGAAATGAAACACCCCTGGCGGATTGCCATGCAGTATCGACAATCCCGAGCGGATACGGCATGATCAAACCCCGGGCAGGGCGCGTCTCTTGCAGCTTCGCCCTCCATCGAAGTGCTACCGGTGACTGCGTCCATGACCGCTGTTTATCCCGCCACTGCCCGTCTCGACACGACCCCGGTTCGTGAAGCCCTATTACAAAAGATCGCCAGTGACCCCGGCTTACCGGCACTCGGCAGCTCCATTTCGCAAGTCGTCCAGCTGGCGTCTTCCGGCGATGAAGCAGTGCGCAACCTGGCCCATTTTGTGTTGTCCGATGCGGGGCTGACCCAGAAGATATTACGCCTCGCCAATACGGTGGCGTATCGCGCCGCAGCCGGCGCGCAGGTGACGACGATTTCGCGGGCGATTTTTCTGCTTGGCTTCGATGCCGTCAAAACCAGTGCGCTGGCGATGCTGCTGGTCGAGGGCATGTCCGGCAAACATGCGCAGGATGTGCGTGCCGAACTGGCACAGGCCCTGTGCGCCAGCATCGTCGGGCGCGAACTGGCCCGACGCAGTCATTTCAAGGATTCCGAAGAAGCTGCCGTCGCCGCCCTGTTCAAGAATATGGGCCGCTTGCTGGTGGCGTCGCACGATCACGCGCTGTACAAGGAGATCCTTGTGCTGATGGGGGCCGATGGCTTGTCTGCAGGTCGGGCATCGATGGCCTGCATGGGGTGCAGTTTTGAGGCGCTGGCCGAAGTCGTGCTGCACGATTGGCAGATACCGGACAGCATCGTCAAGGCGCTGGCACCGTTACCATCCGGCCCGGTGAAAGTCGCGAAGAGCCGGCCGGAATGGCTGCAACAAGTGGCCGCGTTCAGCACTAGCGCCGCGTCGCTGATCTTCCAGCAGCGCGATCCGGCCGAGGACACGGCCAGTCGCCTGTTGCTCGAGCAGTTCGGTACAGCGCTGGGACTGGATCAGGCTGCCATGGTGGCCTTGTACAAAACGGTCACCGAGCAGAGCCACGCACTGATCGACGCGAACGTTCGCGCGCCTGTGCCGGCAGCGCGGCCTGCCGCCGTGTTGTCAGGCTCGATGCTGCCGGCCGACATCATGATGCACGTGGAGCCCGAACTGGAGATGGGTGTCGAGACCTGTCACCCCAGCGGAAAGCCGCACAATTCACGGGACTTGTTGCTCGCTGGCGTGAAAGATGTGTCCGAAATGATGGCCTCGGGCCGGTGCAAGGTCAATGATCTGATGCTGCTGGTGCTGGAGACGCTGCATCACAGCCTAGGGTTTCGTTTTGCGACCATCTGCGTACGCGACCCGCGCAGCGGCCAATATCGCGCCCGCTTGTCGCTGGGAAATTTGCCCGTGTCAGCGCGGTCTGATTTCCTGTTTTCAATCGGCGATGGGCGTGATCTGTTCGGCCTGGCATTGGCCAATGATGCCGATCTGCTGATCTCTGATGCCAGCGCCGCCAACATTGCCGCACTCATTCCAGCCTGGCATCGCAGCTTGCTGCCGGATGCCCGCAGTTTCATCATCGTGCCCTTGCTGATCAAGGGAAAGTCCTTCGGCCTGGTCTACGCCGACCGGATTCATGTCGCTCCGGAGGGGGTTCCTCCGGACGAAACGGCCTTGATCAAGATGTTGAAAGGTCAGGTCATCAGCGCACTGACGCCACATTGACCCTACCGTAACAGCAGCACCGCTACCACGCCGGTCAGTACCGCGCAGGACGCCAGCAGCGCGCTTTGCAGCAGTAGCGTGCGCCGGTCCTGCGTGCCGTAGCCCGATTCGTTCAGCCCCATGCGCAGTCGCCGCCGTGTACGTTTGCCATGGATCAGGTAGCGCTTGAGGTCGCGGGTCATTTCGGCGGCATCCTGATAGCGCTTGTCTGCCTGCTTGTGCATGGCTTTCATGGCGATGCGCGAGAGCGCCTTCGGTATCGCCGGATTGAGCGCATGCGGGTGGCCCGGTGTTGTGCCGGCGATGAGCTGCAACAGCGCGTCGGTCTCGATAGCCTGAAAAGGCGTCTGTCCGGTCAGCATCTGGTACATGACGACCCCCAGCGAATACAGATCGGTGCGGTGGTCGACGCGCTGACCGCCGGCCTGTT
Source organism: Oxalobacteraceae bacterium IMCC9480 (assembly GCA_000195205.2). GTDB lineage: Bacteria > Pseudomonadota > Gammaproteobacteria > Burkholderiales > Burkholderiaceae_D > Actimicrobium. The sequence goes on from AEPR01000071.1 coordinate 11,642, forward strand.
CGGGCGACATGTAGTTCGGGGTGCCGAGCAGGTTGTGGCAGAACAGCGTCTCGGGATTGTCGCTGGAACCCGGCCGGTTCAGTGCCCGCGCAATCCCAAAATCGACCAGCTTGGGCTGATAATCGTCGACCAGAAAAATGTTGGCTGGCTTGATATCCCTATGCACGACATCGTGATGATGGGCGTGGTCGAGCGCATCGGCCAGCTTCCAGCAGATCGTCGCGATCGCCTCGAATTCAAAGCGGTGGCCCGCCGCCAGCAAGGTGCTTAGTGCGCTGCCTTGCAGATATTCCATCGCGATATAGGTATCCGGTCCCTCGCTGGAGGCTTCGAAGATGGTCACGATGTGCGGATGCGACAGCCGGCCGGTGGCGCGCGCTTCATTGATCAGTTGACTTTCCTGCCTGCGGCGCGCTGGCGAGGCCGGTTCGTGATGGAGTGCCTTGATGGCCACGGCACGACCGATGATCGGATCATGACCGAGATACACGGTGCTCAGCGTCCCGCGCCCCAGTTCACGGGTGAGGTGGAAGCGGCCGATCCGGTGACGGGATGGCGTTGTCGGGGACGCGGTATCGGACGGGCTCATGGCGGGTCATTGCAGTGTGGACGTGGCTTACGCTACCTGTGCAGGCGGGCCGCCGTCAATCTGCTTGGCCGGTTCAGAGCCACTGCTTGTACGGAACGGGTTGCGCTCGTGCAGTTCGTCCATGTAGGACTCGATGCCGCCGGTTTCGCGTTCCAGAAAGCGTTCAATCGCATCCGAAAACGAAGGATGCGCCAGCCAGTGCGCGGACCAGGTTTTTTGCGGCAGGAAGCCACGCGCCATCTTGTGCTCGCCTTGCGCTCCGCCTTCGAAGCAGGCCAGTCCGTTGGCGATGCAGTATTCGAGCGGCTGGTAATACGCGGTTTCGAAATGCAGACAAGGCACGTCGGCAATCGCGCCCCAGTAACGACCGTACAGCGTATGGCCATCGTGAATGACCAGCGAGGCCGCGATCGGCACGCCGGCGCGTTGCGCGATGATCAGCAGGATGTTGTGTCCCATCGTTGCCCCGATGCGCAGGAAGAAGTCGAGGTTCAGGTAGGGCGTCGAGTGATGCTCGACATAGGTCTGCGCGTAGCAGCGATTGAAAAATTCCCAGTCGGCGGCCGTGGCATCGTTGCCGGCCACCTGCCGGAAAATAATGCCTTGCTCTGCCACCTTGCGGCGCTCGGCGCGGATGTTCTTGCGCTTCTTGCGCTCCAGCGTGTCGAGGAACGCATCAAAGCTGGCGTAGCCCGGGTTGAGCCAATGAAACTGCACGCCGGCCCGCAACATGAAACCGGCTTCCTTGAGCTGGCTTGCCTGTGCCTCGGGCGGGTACAGCACATGGGTCGACGAAACCTTGCTGTTGGCCTGTATCGCACACAAGGCCTCGACCAACGCCGCCCGCGCATCGTCGTCGTGCGCCAGCAGGCGACCGCCGGTGACCGGGGTAAAAGGAATCGATGACAGCAGTTTCGGATAATAGTCGAGCCCGTGGCGCTGGTAGGCATCGGCCCAGGCCCAGTCGAACACGTATTCGCCATACGAATGCATCTTGGCGTAGAGCGGCATCGCAGCAACCAGTTGCGGCGTCGTGTCCGAGTCGTCCCACAGCGTCAGGAATTGCGGCTGCCAGCCGGACTCGATCGAGGCACAACCGGTCTCATGCAAGGCATCGAGAAATGCGTACGACAGGAACGGGTTGGCATCGCCCTGCAGTGCCAGCAAGCCATCCCATGCAGGCTGGCCGACGGTGCTCAGGGAAGAGATGATTTGCGTGCGATAATTCACGGGTTCCCCTATGTGATCTTTGTTTCAAATAAATGTAGCCAGCTGATCCGGATGTCACAATCAGCGATCCCCTGTTGATCACGTTGCCTATCCGCTTGAATTTTTTGCCAGAAGAATCGACCTCATGACAGTCAAAGTTGCCATCGCACAAATCAACAGTACCGTCGGCGATCTCAGCGGCAATCGCGCGAAGATTTTTGCGTTTGCCGAACGGGCTGCCGGTCAGGGTGCCGATATCGTTGTCACGCCAGAAATGTCGCTGGTTGGCTATCCGCCCGAAGACCTGTTACTGCGCGATGCATTTTACGCACAATCCGCTGAGCAAGTCGCCGGGCTGGCGGCCGACCTGGCGGTGTTCGCCGGACTGCATGTGCTGGTCGGATTGCCGCTGCTCAAGGATGGCGCACGTTTCAATGCCGTCGTGGTGCTGGCCGATGGCCATATTGTGGCGACTTACTGCAAGTCGGAGTTGCCTAACGATGCCGTGTTCGACGAGAAACGGTATTTTTCCAGCGGCGATCAAGCCTGTGTCCTGACGATCAAGGGCGTGACTTTCGGCATCAATATTTGCGAAGACACCTGGTTCGACCGGGCCCCGGCGCTTGCTCGCGCTGCTGGCGCACAAGTGCTGCTGGTGCCGAATGGCTCGCCGTACCACATGAACAAACTGCATCTGCGCTACGACATCATGCGTGCCAACGTTTGCGCACAGGGTCTGTCGCTGGTGTACGTGAATCTGGTTGGCGGCCAGGACGAGCTGATCTTTGATGGCAATTCATTCGTGATGGACCAGTCCGGCCAGCTGCAAGCGCAGCTCAGCCATGTCGACGAAGACCTGCAACTCGTCGAGTTCGACGGTGCCACGCCATTGCCCGGCAAGTTCGCACCGCGCTTGTCGGTCGAGGCGCAGGTCTATCAGGCACTGGTTCTGGGGGTGCGCGATTACATAGGCAAAAACGGCTTTCCGGGCGTGCTGCTGGGCTTGTCGGGCGGTGTCGATTCGGCACTGACGCTGGCGGTTGCGGTCGATGCGCTCGGTGCCGACAAGGTGCGTACCGTGATGATGCCGTCGCCTTACACGGCCGAAATCTCGTGGATCGATTCGCGCGACATGGCACAGCGCACCGGCGTGCGCTATGACGAAATCGCCATCGGCAATTGCTTTGATGCCTTCCTCGGTACGCTCGCTGAGGACTTCGCCGGTTTGCCGCTGGATGCCACCGAAGAAAATATCCAGGCGCGCATCCGCGGCACTATCCTGATGGCCCTGTCGAACAAGCACGGGTCGATCGTCCTGACCACCGGCAACAAGAGCGAAATGGCAGTCGGTTATTGCACGCTGTATGGCGACATGGCCGGCGGTTTTGCGGTGCTCAAGGATATCGCCAAGACGCTGGTCTACCGGCTCTGTGCCTACCGTAATGCGATTTCGCCGGTGATTCCCGAGCGCATCCTGACCCGTGCACCGTCGGCGGAATTGCGGCCCGATCAAACCGACCAGGATTCGCTGCCGCCGTACGAGATACTCGACGGTATCATGCAGCTGTTCATGGAAGAAAATCGCAGTGTTGACGATGTCATCGCCGCCGGTTTTCAGGCCGAAGATGTCCGCCGCATCACCCATTTAATCAAGATCAACGAATACAAACGCCGCCAATCGCCGGTCGGTATCCGTGTCACGCACCGTGCGTTCGGGCGCGACTGGCGCTATCCGATCACCTCGAAATTTCGCGGCTAGTTTAGAATCAAACCACCATTGTTGCCGTCATCGCGTCAGCCCATTTAAGGACCTACCATGAAACAGATTACCGCCATCATCAAGCCATTCAAGCTAGACGAAGTTCGCGAAGCGCTTGCCGAGGTCGGTGTTACCGGCCTGACCGTGACCGAGGTCAAAGGTTTCGGCCGTCAGAAAGGCCATACCGAGTTGTATCGCGGTGCCGAGTACGTGGTCGATTTCCTGCCCAAGGTAAAAGTCGAAGCGATTGTCGATGACAGTGCCATGGACGCCGCGGTCGATGCGATCATCAAGGCGGCGCGCACGGGCAAGATTGGCGACGGCAAGATCTTTGTCCAGAATGTCGAGCAAGTCGTACGTATCCGTACCGGCGAGACCGGTTCGGACGCGGTCTAACAAGTCACACTACGGCGGGCGGGCGAGATGCCAGCCCGCCCGTCACAACCAGTACTCCAGCGTGCGCGCTGCAAACTCCTTGAACCGGTCCGACAAGGGCCGCTGATTCCAACTGTCGATGGTCACTTCCGTCGAACCGCGCAAGTCCTCCGCAAAAGCGCTTTCCATGCTCGCGCCGAATTCGTCGCCCAGCACGATCACATTGATTTCGTTGTTATGCAGGAAGCTGCGGGTATCGAGATTGGTCGAGCCAACCGTTGACCAGACGCCGTCGATGACTGCGGTCTTGGCATGCAGCACCGACACATTGAGCTGAAAAAGCTTGACGCCCGCTGCCAGTAATTGCGCATAAAACGACTGTCCCGCATGGCGCACCAGCCCGCTATCGGTCGCGCCCGACAACACCAGCTTGACATCCACACCACGCGCCGCCGCATTTTTAAGCGCTTCGACAACCTGCACATCCGGAACAAAATAGGCCGCCGTCAGATGGATTGATGTGGTGGCTTGCTGCATCGCCATGACATAGGCGCGATAGATCGCATGATTGCTGTCGGGGCTACTGGCCAGTACCCGCACGATGCGGTCGCCGGCCGGAGCCAGTCGCGGAAAATAATTGCCGTCGACCAGTTCGCCGGCATGCTGACTTTCCCATCCATCAATGAACACCATCTGCAGCGCTGCCACGGCCGGTCCTTCGATACGGATATGTGTGTCGCGCCAGCCGGTTTGCTGGCCGGTACGCGATTTCGAGCGAAACAGGGAGCTGCGCGAATAGGTGTTGCTGATGTTGACGCCGCCGGTGAAGCCTATCCTGCCATCGACCACCAGTATCTTGCGATGATCGCGGTTGTTGGGTTCCCAGCTGCCGAATCGCGCCAGCGGATTGACCGGATTGAATTCCAGCAGATGGATGCCCGCCAGCCGCATCCGCTCGAAAAATTCCCGGGGTGTATTGATCGTGCCGATGCCGTCATACAGGATATTGACCGCCACACCTTCGCGCTGCTTGGCGATTAGCAGGTCGGCAAAACGCAGGCCAAGTTCATCCTGGTCAAAAATGTAGGTTTCAAGGTTGATGTTGTTCTTCGCGTCCTTGATGGCCGCCATCATGGCCGTCATCGTTTGCGGGCCGTCATACAGCAGCGTCACCTGATTGCCGGCGATGAGCGGACTGCCGGTGGCGGCTTCTTCGAGTGCGGCCCTGGCTTGCAGGTCGACATCGGAATGACGCAGGCGCCGGTCCAGCATCGCCTTGACACTGGCTTGCGAAAGATTGTTGCCGCGCGAATTCTCGATGCTCACGGTGCGCGGCGCGGTCAGTGCCGGATCGAGGTAGTGCACGCTGGGCAGGCTGGCACAAGCGCTGAGCGTCAGCATGCTTGCGCAGGCAAAAAGGTCGACAAGCAAGGAGCGCACGGTGGCCATCATGGTCAGTAGCAGGGATAAAAAAACGGATTGTACATCTGGGCAACTTTAGCTAATGTTCGGTCCATAACAAATACCTGCAGAAAAGACCTCTGCTCACAAAATCGATTCAGGGACGGACATGGACAATCGCAGCGGGACGATCAACCAGGAAATACCGATGCTTGCCGAACGGGATATCGAGAGCTGCTACCTCGGTCAATTCATTCCGCTGCACTACCATCACAACATGCTGATGGATCAACGCCGGATGAAGAATTTCAGGGAAGCGATCAGCCAGGTCGTCTTCCCCGGCGCGAAAGTCCTGGAGCTGGGTGGCGGCACCGGCGTGCTGTCATTTTTTGCCGCGGCGACCGCCGAAAAAGTCTGGTGCGTCGAATTCAATCCGGACATGGTCGATGAAGCGCGCCGCCTGCTGGCGCGCAATGCGCATGGCCACAAGATCGAGGTGATCCAGGCAGACGCGTTCGCGTATCTGCCGCCGGAACCGGTCGATGTCGTGATTTGCGAAATGATCCATGTCGGCATGCTGCGCGAAAAACAGGTCGACGTAATGGCCTCATTCAAGCAGCGCTACCTGGCCCGCTTCGGCGGACCACTGCCGCTATTCGTGCCGGATGCCGTCATCATGGCGGTGCAGCCATTGCAACTGGACTATGACTTCGAGGGTTTCAATGCGCCTATCGTGCAATTTCGCGAGCTGACACGCGAAGCCGATGACACCCTTGAAATGGCCGAACCGCAGGTCTACTGCACGATGGATTTCCAGGGCGACGTCGATCCGGAAATCCGCTGGAGCGGCCATTTCACGATGGCGCACAGCGGCACCGTGAGCTCGCTGCGCTTCATTACCAAGAACATCCTTGCGGTGCTGCTGGATCAGCAGACGACGATTGACTGGCTCAATAATTTCATGATTTTGCCGCTCGATGCACCGGTCGATGTGGTCGCCGGCGACGTACTGCAGGTCAGTTTTGGCTACCGCGCCGGTGGCTCGTTGCCGTCGCTGCAATTGACGATGACGGCATCGGTGGTAGCGCGGGTGTCCGACTTGACCCCGGCCTGATGCCGCTTGATCAGGCCGGATGCAACTGCCGCGCCACCGCGTCAAATGCCGCCGGCGAGATATCAGGCAGTTCCAGCGCAAGGGCTTGCGTGTACTGGCTGAAGTTGCGCTCTATCGATTTTAGATAGGCCGGATCGTAATGCTGCACCAGCAATTCATCGACCAACAAGGGCAACTTGCCCTCGCGCGCCATCGCTTGCCAGACGCCGATGCGCTCCTTGCCATACATCGTCACCAGGCATTCGAGTTGGGCCGCCAGCGTCTCGGGCGCATCGACGAAGTTGTCATATTCCTGCATCAGCAATTGCACCCGATGCGCTTGCGATAATCCCAGCGCGATGCAGGGCGACGCACGGATGCGCTCCATCAACTGCTCCGGCACGCGCACATTGCCGACCTTCTTGCTTTCGGATTCGACGAAGACCTCGCGCGCCGGATCGAAGGCGCTAAGCGCCTGCCACAGCCGGGTTTCGAACATTTTCTGGCTGGGTTGCGGCGCGCTGGGCCAGCCGCCGAGGACCGAGCCACGGTGCTCGGCCAGCTGCTCGAGATCGAGCACTTGCGCGCCACGGGCGGCCAGTGTCTGCAGCAAGCGGCTCTTGCCACTGCCGGTGGTGCCACAAACGACCCGATAGGAAAACCGTGCCGCCAGTTCCGGCAGGCTGGCGTTGACATGCCGGCGGAATTCCCGGTAGCCGCCATCGAGCTGGATCGCCGGCCAGCCGATCCTGGCCAGGATGTGCGCCAGTGCACCGCTGCGGTTGCCACCACGCCAGCAATAGACCAGCGGTTGCCAGTCTTTCGGCTTGTCGGCAAAGACGGTCTCGATGTGCGTGCCAATATTGCGGGCGACCAGCGCCGCACCGACTTTCTTGGCCTCAAACGCATTGACCTGTTTGTACATGGTGCCGATGCGGATGCGCTCGGCGTCATCGAGGACCGGACAATTGATCGCGCCGGGCAAATGGTCTTCGGCAAATTCACCGGGACTGCGGACATCGATGATGGCATCGAATTCGGCCAGTCGCGGCAGCAGTTCGGCAAAGGGGAGCAGGGCAGGATACTTCATGGGTTCATTTGCTTAAAAGCGGCTTGAGTTGCGGCCAGATGTTGTCGAGGATGATCGGATGGGCTTGGGCGGTCGGATGGATGCGGTCGGCCTGGAACAACTGCGGCTGACTGACCACCCCATCGAGCATGAACGGCACCAGCGACGATCTGGTTTCTTTGGCCAGCGTCGGAAAGATCGCCGCAAATCGCTTGGTGTAATCGGTACCGTAGTTGGGCGGCAGTTGCATACCCACCAGCACGACACGGGCCTTGGATTTTTTGGCGGCGTTGATGATGTCGCGCAGGTTCTTTTGGGTATCGCCGAGAGCCAGTCCGCGCAAGCCGTCGTTGGCACCGAGTTCGACGACAACGACGTCCGGTTGGTTTTTGCTCAGCAGGGCCGGCAAACGTGTTTTTCCGCCGCTGGTGGTTTCGCCGCTGATGCTGGCATTGATCAGGGTGGCATCGATGCCGGACTCCTTGAGACGTTGTTCGAGCAGCGCAACCCAGCCTTCGCCGCGTGCCAGTCCGTACTCGGCCGACAGGCTGTCACCGAGCACAAGCACTGCTTTTGATGCAGAATGAGCGCTCGTTGTACACATCGCCACGGCAACCAGCACTGCCACGCGCGCCCACTGCATCACTCCCCGATTTCTTACTGACTCTATACGCATGCCTGAACTTTCCAATATGAATGTTGATCCGAATCTTGCATCTGCTGTGCCACTTGCCATTGAAGCCAGACGACTGACCAAACGCGTCACTGATGCCACCGGTGAATTGACGATACTGGACAGTATCGATTTTACCGTGCCGGCGGGTGCCACACTGGCCATTTTCGGCGCCTCCGGATCGGGCAAATCGACGCTGCTCGGTTTGATGGCCGGACTCGATACTCCCACCAGCGGCACCATTTTGCTCGATGGCGTTGACCTGTTTGCCCTGAATGAAGATGGCCGTGCCGGTTTGCGCATGGCCAAGCTGGGTTTCGTCTTTCAGTCCTTCCAGTTGCTCGGCCATCTGACTGCACTCGAAAACGTCATGCTGCCATTGGAGTTACGTGGTGACGATAACGCCAGGGACAAGGCAGCAGCCATGCTCGGCCGCGTCGGGCTGGACAGCCGGGTCAGGCACTATCCCAAATTCATGTCGGGCGGCGAGCAGCAGCGTGTCGCGCTGGCGCGCGCTTTCGTGACCGAACCGCCGCTGCTGTTCGCCGACGAGCCCACCGGCAGTCTGGACGCCGCCACCGGAGAGGCCGTCATCGACCTGATGTTCGAGCTCAATCGCGAGCGCAAATCGACGCTGGTGCTGGTGACGCATGATCGCCTGATTGCAGCGCGTTGCGGCAGCACGATCACGATCGCGGCGGGCCGGCTGGTCCAGAGCGCAACGGCATGAACGGGTTCTGACGGGATGGCTTGAGCAGATTGAGTTCACGCCGTATCTGCAATGGCAACTCACTGGCAGTCAGTCCGATCGGGCCATGACCATCGCGTACCAGCACATCGGCCGCATGACCATGCAGCCAGGTCGCCCCGGTCGCGGCCTCCCAGGCCGGCCATCCCTGCGCCAGCAGCGCCCCGCATAAACCGGCCAGCACATCACCGGTACCGCCACTGGCCAGCGCCGGATTGCCGCTCGGATTGATCGCCATGTGACCATCGGGTCGCGCAATGATGCTGCCCGATCCCTTCAGAATTACCACCGCCTGCAAGCGTGCCGCCAGCGCCGCAGCGGCGGCAGTGCGGTCGGCCTGCACCCGTCCTACCGTGCAACCGAGCAGGCGCGCTGCCTCCAGCGGATGCGGCGTCAGCAGCACCGTTGCCGGATGGCGCGCAACCCGCTGCTGCAAGGCCGGATCGGCGGCGACCAGATTGAGGGCGTCGGCGTCCAGCACCAGCGGCTGGCTGCTCTGCAAGACCCGCAGCAGCAACGCGGCGGCCATCGTGCCGGTACCCAGGCCCGGACCCGCGACTAGCACGGCCTTGCCGAAATCGATTTTGCCGGCGCTGCGGCACATCAGTTCCGGATGCAGCGGATCGAAGGCCGGCACGCTGCCGATGAATGCGGCATGCACCTTGCCGGCCCCCGCGTGCAGCGCGCAGCGCGCGGCAAGAATGGTCGCGCCAGTCATCCCGTCGGCTCCGCCGAGCACCATCACGTCGCCATAACTGCCTTTGTGGGACGCATGCGAGCGCGCGTGGACGGCAGACGCAAACAAGGCGGGGCCGGACAATTCCAGCGCGCAGGTTTCATACAACGCGGCATCGATGTCGAGCGTTTCGACGAGGATGGTGCCAGCCTGCTCACGTCCGGCCAGCGTGTGCAGGCCCGGTTTGTCGCCGATGAACGTGATGGTATGGCTGGCGCGGATGGCGACGTCGCTAACCAGCGCACCGTTATCGGCATCGAGTCCGCTCGGCACATCGATGGCCAGTACAGTGAGGTCGAGCCGGTTGATCATGTGGATCAGGTCGGCCATCGCGCCGTCGATCGGTCTTGCCAGACCGATGCCGAACAAGCCGTCTATCACCAGCGACCAGTGCACCGGCGGGATCGCGTCGACGAAGACGGCCGTCGACTGGCGCGCCCGCTGCAAGGCGTCTTGCGCATCAGCCGGCAAGCGCTCCGGATCGGCGCACAGGTGAATGCTGACACTCGCACCCGCTTCGGCCAGTCTGGCTGCGGCATCAAGCGCATCGCCGCCATTGTTGCCCGGGCCTGCCAGAACCAGAATGCTGGCGGCATCGGGTGTCACCGTCAGCAGCGACAGCGCCGCAGAACTGGTGGCCAGACCGGCGCGCTGCATCAGCGTGCCGGCAGGTACTTGCTGCTGCGCAGCCTGTTCGATCCGGCGCAGCGCCGCGACGCTGTAAAGGGCGTGCATAAATCAGCCGAACCGCGACAGCGTCAAGCCATCGAGATCGATATCCGGCGTGCGGCCCGACACCAGGTCGGACAGGATCTTGCCGGTGCCGAGCGCGGTGGTCCAGCCACTGGCACCGTCATCGAGACCGACATAGACATTGCGCACCGGCGTGGCGCCCATGACCGGCACGCCATCGGGCAGCATCGTGCGCAAGCCGCTCCAGAGCGTGGCGTTATTGTAGTTGCTGGCATTCGGAAACCAGTCGGTGGCGACCTTGCGCAAGGTACGCTGGGCGGCTTCCGGCACTTCCGGCGAACGGGCCCCGGGATCGAGTACGCCGGCGATCCGCACGCGGTTACCGAAGCGCGTGATGGTGGTCTTGTAGGTGTCGTCAGTGAGCGATGCCAGCGGTGCTTCATCGAAATCGCGGATGCTGCAGGTGGCGCTGTAGCCCTGTACCGGCAACGCGGGCAAGCGCACGCCGAGCTCATTGAGCAGGGTGGGATTTTCGATGCCGGCGGTCAGCACGACCGCATCGGCAGTAAAGCTGTTGCCTTCCATGTGCAAGGCTACGCGGTTGTCGATGCGCTCTATGCGGTCGACTGATTTGCCAAACAGGAAGCTCACGCCGAGCGACTGGGCGATGGTTTTCAGTTGCTTGGCAAAGAGCGCGCAGTTGCCGGCTTCGTCCTGCGGAAAGTGCAGGGCGGCAGTCAATGGCGTGGCGGCGCACAGCCCGGGTTCCAGCAGCCGCGCGGCATCGGCATCGAGCACGTTGTGAGGGACTTCCATTTCGGCCAGCAAGGTCAGCAGCTGTTGCGCAAGCAGGACATCGGGGGCACCACGAAACAGCTGCAAATGACCGACGGTCTGCTCGTAATCCATGTTGTAGTGCAGGCGCAATTGTTCGAGTACATCGCGGCTGTAAAAGCCGATGCGCTGCAGGCGCAGCTTGTTGATGCGGAAGCGTTCCGCATCGCATTCGCTCACCCAGCGCCGGGCCCAGCGCCACAGTGCCGGGTCGAGCCGGCGCCGCAAGACCATCGGCGACTCCTGCCGGAACCACTGCGCAAAGAGTTTTCCGGGCATGCCGGGCATGGCCCACGGGGCCGACAGGGCCGGTGCCACCAGGCCGGAATTACCGAAGCTGGCTTCTTCGGCGACATTGCTGCGGCGCTCGATGAGCGCCACTTCATGGCCGGCAGCCGCCAGAAAATACGCTGTGCTGACCCCCAGAACACCGCCGCCTATCACTGCTACTTGCATGTGTTGCATCCTTTGTGTGAGCGAACCACTGTCATTACGGAGTTGTCCTTTTTTTCGGGGGAATGAAGAAATCAAGCGGGCGCTGCACCATTCTTGCCAGCAGCGCCTTGACCAGTGCGCCGCCACGGCTGAAGCGGACCTGGCGCGAGCGCAGTGCCACGAACAGGGCGAGCCCAAAGCTTACCAGCAGATTCGTGATGCCTATGCAAACGATGCCGAACAACGAGGTCAGCAGCACGGGCAAGCTGACCTGGAAATCCAGTCCGACCAGCGCAATGGCCAGGTTGCCTGCAGAAAAAGTAACGTGGCGTATATCCACCGGCAAGCCGATCAGCTGGCCGAAGGTGCCGATCGAGCCCAGCAGCAGACCGAAGAACAGGTTACCCATCAGCCCGCCCAGATTTTTTTCGAGATAGGCCGCCACCCGCGCATGGCGGGCCGGTCCGAAGACGCGACGCCAGCTGCGCAATTGCAGTATCCGTTGCGCCATCCGGGTATAGACCGCGCGGTTATCGAAATAACCCGAGATCATGCCGGCCAAAAACAGGCAAACACCGGCAATCGCCGCATGGAACAGCGCCAAACTGGCAAACGGGTTGATGTCATGCAGCAGATGCTGCGCCTTGTCGAACGATACCAGTTGATGGCCATTGAGCGCGAACCACACCATGGCGATGGTCAGCGCCGTCGGGAAGACCGTCATCAGGTTGCCAAGAACAGCAATGAATTGCGTGCGCAGCACCTTCACGATCAGGTCCGCCAGGCTATCGATGCCTATCGTGCGGTTGTCGTTGGCATGCAGGTCCGCAGCGATGCGCGCGGCGGTCATGGCCGGTTGCTTGGTGGCGACCGTGAAGTGCAGCAGGTGGATCAGGATGAAGCCGAGCGAATAATTCATGCTGAACAGGAAGGCTTCGACCAGTGGCGCGCTGCGCAGGGTCGCCAGCAAAATCTTGATCAGTGCCATGAAACCGATCACAAAGCCGGCACCTGCCGAAGACCGGAACATGGTGCCGTAAGCCACGCGGTCGTCGGCGATGTAATGCTCGCCGGTGTGACTGGCGTTCTCGGTGACATTGCGCGCCAGCAGGTTGATGTTGGCGGAAAACAGTTCGCGGATCGCGTACTTGCGGTTGTGTCCTTGCGCCATATCCAGCGCCAGATCGAGCGCCAGTTGCCGGCGTTCGGCGCTCCAGGTGCGCTCGCCATCGGCGGGCGTCAGGTCGACCAGCATCAGCAGGCGACGCAGCCGGTCTATGCTCTGGGTCAGGCGCACCAGCAGATAGGTCAGCGCCACGCTGGTACCGCGATGCAGCGCGTTCTTGCGGATGCGCGCAATAATGTTGTCGCACTGATCGAGCATGACCAGCAAGTGATCGGCATCACCGGCAGGTGCAATCGCCCCATCGGCCTGCTGCATTGCGCTGGCCAGGAAGCCATGGACTTCGGCGTTCTGCACCAGAAAAGGCGATTCGAATTTTTCGAGATCCGGATGGATGCGCACCAGTGCCGGCTCCAGCCCCATGGCGCTGATCCGGTGCGACAGGGTCTGTATGGCTTCGAGCAATTCGACATGCGCGAGACGACGGTCGATGCGGTCGCTGCGCAGGGCAGTGTCGGTGGAGGCAACATCGCTGGCGACGATCACATCGAACAGCATCAGCCAGTCGGCCGGATCGATCAGGCGCAGCCATTGATAGTCGGTCTTGACGCACAGGATGCGGTCGAGGCAGGCGCTCAGGTAGAGCGTATCGATCGCCGGCGGCAGTACGCGAAACGACAAGCGCCGGAACAGTTCGGTAAAAAAACCGTCGCTCGGCAGGATGCCGGTATCGGTGTAGAGCGTTGTGTGGCGGCGCTGCGAAAGCACGTGCAACAAGTAGTGGCGCAATGCGGCACCATGCGCCGGGTTGCCTTTGATGAGCTGGATCAGCATGCGCAGCCGGGCGGTGGCCACCTCGCCCTGGTCGGGTTTGGGCGGACGGATCAGGGCGACCAGTTCGGCCAGGCCGCCCATGTCGTCGCTGACAGGATGGGCGGTAATACGTTCAAGTAGAGTCAGCATGCAATCGGATCAATGGAGCGGGCGGGAAAGCTGGGCCGCAGTGTGTCATGCCACTGCGGCTTGCGTACAAAAGAACTGTTTGTCTGGCCGGCGTCGATGATCAGGTCGATGCCGTCCTGTCCCTATTGCTGCCGTTCTGCCACGAAAATTTCGACGCGCCGGTTGCGTGCGCGGCCGGTGCTGTCGTTGTTGGACGCGATCGGATCATTTTCACCGCGGCCTTCGATGGTGAAGCGGTACGGTGCGACGCCGCGGCTGATCAGGTAATCGCGGGTTCTGCCGGCGCGGTCGACCGACAGCGGATCGTTGATGGCGGCACTGCCGGTGTTATCGGTGTGGCCGATGATGGTCACGACGGTCGATGCATTGTCATTGAGGCTGTTGCCGAAGCGGTCCAGCACCGGACGGAAATCGGGCTTGATATCCGAGCGGTTGGTGTCGAAGGAAATGTCGCTCGGGATGGCCAGCTTGAGCCGATTATCGGCCGTCTGGGTGACCTGCACGCCGGTGCCGCGGGTGGCTTGCTCCATCGCCTGCTTCTGGTTTTCCATGCGGGTCGACCAGACGTTGCCGATCGCTGCTCCCGCCGCCGCACCGAGTACGGCACCGCCGGCAGTGCGACCGCCGCCGCCACCACCGGTCGAAGCGCCGAGGATGGCACCAAGTCCGGCACCGATGCCGGCACCGGTGGCGGTACCGCGCTGCGTGCCGGACATGTCGGCGCAGCCGCCCAGCACGGTGGCACCGGCGATGACGGCGATGGCAATGAGGCGGGAGGGTTGGATGGTCGTGGTCATCATGATTCCTTTAGGTGCGGATGCCCGGACAGGCAGCTGGCGCGTGCTTATTTTTTCAGCACGCTATGCTTGCCCAGGTCGTCCTTGTCAATGTCGATACCGACGGCGGCCTTGGCCATCGTCAGCATTTGTTCCATCTTCGATTTTCCCGAATCCCAGATATCGGCTTTCAGGATATCGACCCGCAGCAAGGTCAGCGCGGGATCGTCCAGGCCCTGCGGGAAAAAAAGCTTGAACGCCGGCTTCCAGAGTTCTTCCATCAGCGCCCGATCCTGCACCAGCGATGCGGTGCCGGACGATGAAATGAAGCGATGCTCGGACGAATCAGCGTAGCAGAGCAGGACGGTCGGGTTTTGACGAATGTCGGCAACGGCTTCGGAATCGGTCGCCGTGAAGAACCAGACCGCGCCGTCGCGGCCCGCCGCCTGGGTGGTGAACGGACGTGCCTCCATCAAGCCATCGGCATCGTGCGTGACGAGCATGGCAAATTTGATGGCGCTGATTTTTTCGTAAAACGTGGTCCAGTCTTGCATGGCAGTCTCCGTAAAGTTCGTCAAAAAATGTGTGCTTAGTTCTGCATCCCGTGATGCAGCGAGGCCAGTTCGTCGGCGTGTTCTTCTTCGACTTCAAGGATCTCGATGAGCATGCGCCGCGTGGTCGGGTCGGTATCGCCGAGGGCGGCGATCATTTCGCGGTAGCTGTCGATGGCGATGCGTTCGGCCACCAGGTTTTCACGGATCATGTCTTCGAGCGTGCTGCCTTCGACGTATTCGGCATGGCTGCGGGCCGACAGGCTGTCCGGCGAAAAATCGGGGGCGCCACCGAGCTGCACGATGCGCTTGGCCAGCCGGTCGGCATGGCCGGATTCTTCGTTGGCGTGGTCCAGGAATTCGGCGGCGACAGCCGAGGCATGGATGCCTTCGGCCATGAAATGGTGGCGCTTGTAACGCAGCACGCAGACCAGTTCGGTCGCCAATGCGTCATTGAGCATGGCCAGTACGGCGGCGCGATCGCCGTCGTAGCCGCTGG
>AEPR01000070.1 GCA_000195205.2 Oxalobacteraceae bacterium IMCC9480
GTATGTCCGGCGGTCTTTTTTATTGGTGCTGCGTGAAGCGGAATCAGGCTGCTTTTTTCAGGCACTCTTTCATGAAGGCCTTGCGTTCGTCGCCTTTTTTACCGGCGGCTTCGGTATTGCAGGTTTTCATTTTTCCTTGCTGGGTGGCGGGTGCTGCAGCGGTGGCGGCTGCCGGTGCATCAGCGGCTGGCTTGGCGCTCAGGCATTGCTTCATGAAGGCTTTGCGCTCATCGCCTTTTTTGCCGGTGGCTTCCTTGTTGCACGTGCCCATTTTGGTTTGCTGGTCCGTGGCCGCCAGCGCGGAGTTGAAGCAGAACGGGACGGCAAGCAGCAGGATGGCAAGGATGTGTTTCATGGTTGTTCTCCTCAAGGAAAAGGGTCGCCGCCAGCGGAATGGGCGGCTGGCGGAATTACAGCATGAACGCGCGACCCTGTGTATCAAAAAGTGCTCACGCCGACTGCGCATCGGTGGCAAAGCCCAGTGCTGATTCCATATCAACCGCCACGATGCGCGATACGCCCTGCTCCTGCATCGTCACGCCGATCAGTTGCTGCGCCATTTCCATCGCGATCTTGTTATGCGAGATGAACAGGAACTGGGTCTTCACGGCCATGCGCCTGACCATGTTGCACAGGCGTTCCGTGTTCGAATCGTCGAGCGGCGCATCGACCTCGTCGAGCAGGCAGAACGGGGCCGGATTGAGCTGGAACATCGAGAACACCAGGGCTGTGGCGGTCAGTGCTTTTTCGCCGCCGGACAGCAGATGGATGGTGGCGTTCTTTTTGCCGGGCGGTTGCGCCATGACTTGCACGCCGGCGTCGAGGATTTCGTCGCCGGTCATCACCAGCCGGGCCTGACCGCCACCGAACAGGATAGGAAACAGTTCGGCGAAATGCTCGTTGACCTTGTCGAAGGTGTCCTGCAGCAGTTCGCGGGTTTCCTTGTCGATGCGGTGGATCGCATCCTGCAGCGTGTCGATGGCTTCGGTCAGGTCGGCATTTTGCGCATCCAGAAAATTCTTGCGCTCCGAGGCCACGGCGAGTTCGTCGAGTGCGGCCAGGTTGACCGCACCGAGCGCGATGATCGCATTACCGAGCCGCGTGACTTCGCCCTGCAGATACGAGGGCCGCAAGTCGTCATGCAGCTTGGCCGACAGCGCGACTTCATCGGCTTGCGCATCGATCAATTGCTGGGCGAACTGCTCCTGATTCAAGCGCGCCGCCTGTTCCTTCAATTGCCATTCCATGATGCGGTCGCGCTGCGGTTGCAGGCTGCGTTCGGATTGCAGGCGGGCGTCTTCGTGCTGGCGCAGGTTCTGCGATAACTGGTCGAGCTCGTGACGCGCATCCGAGAGCGCGCGTTCCTGGCTGGTGCGCTGGTCCAGCAAGGTTTGCAAACCGGTCTGCGCGGTCTGCTCTTCCAGTCCGGTTTGCTCCTGCAAACCCTGCTCCAGACTGTCAGTCAGTTGCGCGACCTGCTGCCGGGCGGTCTCGATATTGCGGCGCAATTCGTCGATCTTGCTGCGCTGGCTTTTCTCGGCGTAGTCGATTTCCTGTGCCGAGCGTTCGAGGTCGCGCAAGCGCTGGCGCGCGTCATTGAGTTGCTGTTCCTTGTGCAGGTAATCAGTCTGGCCATCCTCGTGCGCTTCCTGCCGCTCGGCCAGTTCGCCATCGAGCTGCTCGAACTTGGCTTCGGATTCGGCGCGGGCTTGCTGCTGTTCGGTTTCCTGCGCGGCGATTTCAGCGAGGTCGGTGGCGATCTGGCCACTGCGCTGGTTGAAGCGCGCCTGCACTTCGGACATCTTCATCACATCGATCTGCAATGCATGAACGGCCTGTGTCAGACCGGTCGCGCGCAGACGGTACTCCTGCACACGCTGCACCGCCTGCGTCAGTGCTGCCTCGGCCTGCACCGAGCGATTGCGTGCGGCATCGGCGAGCAGGTACTGGGCGCGCACCTGGCGCGTCAGATTGTCGATCTCCTGCTGGCGCGCCAGCATGCCGTCCTGCTCCGAATCGGCGGCATAGAAGCGCACGCTGGACTTGCCGATCAGATGACCCTGGCGCGTCACGAAACTGGCGCCGGCCGGCAGCTTGTCGCGCGCGGCAAAGGCCGCCTCGACGTCCTCGGCCGCATACAGATTGCACAGCCAGTCCTGCATCAACTGGCGGATGCCGGGGTCGTTTTGCAGCAGCAGATTCTGCAGCGGTTGCAGACCCTGGATCGACTCGGTGACCGGGCCGGTGCTGGCGGCGCTGGCCGAAAACAGCGCCAGCTTGGCCGGTGGCGCATCACTGAAAAACGCCTTGGCCCAGTCGAGGTTGGACAGCTCGAGTGCCGAGGTGCGCTCGCGTAGCACCGATTCGAGGGCAGTTTCCCAGCCGGCTTCGATGTGCAGTTTTTGCCAGAGTCGCGGCAAGCCATCGAGCTCGTGCCGGTTCAGCCACGGCTGCACCTTGCCCTGGCTTTGCACCCGCTCCTGCAATTGCTTGAGCGCGCCCAGCCGGGCGTCGAGGCGTGCATTGCTGGCACTCTCTTCATTGACTGCTGCCTGCGCGGCGCGCCGTTCTTCCTCGAGACGCGGCTGCTGGTCTTGCGCTTCATCGAGCAGCATCGTGGCTTCTTCGAGTTCGGCACGCTTCTCGTCGAGCTGCAGTGTCGCCTCGACCAGATAGGCGTTATCGGGCAGATTCAGGCCGGTCTTTTCCTGATGCAGGCGCTCGCGTCGCACCGCCAGGCCATTCAGGATATTCGAGGCATTGCGCTGCTGCGCTGCTTCCAGTTCGATCTGCTGCTGGATCTGCATGATCTGGCTGCGCGATTCGGTGCTGCGCTGTTGCGCATCGCGCCAGGCTTGCTCCAATGACGGCAGTTGTT
>AEPR01000069.1 GCA_000195205.2 Oxalobacteraceae bacterium IMCC9480
ATTGCGATCGAATTCCTCATGCGAAAAAGTTAACAGAACTGCTGAGGGTTTACAAGGAATTTGTGGGTAATTGAAAGGCTCGTGAGACGCTTACAAGCTTTATTGCTTATAAGAGTGTTGGCTCTCGTAAAAAGCGTGTTTTCCAATGCACTTATGGAGCGAGGCGACTATAACAACTGAGTACATCGACTTTTGCCTATTCAACAAGTTACCCATTATTGCGTGGATTGGTTGGGTCGGATGTGCTTCGGTAACTAAACCGCCATCAGCCTATTGGAATGACCATGATGAAAATCCGTGTCCGCCCCCTGAAATTAGCAGCGTCCGCCGTCGCCGGTGCTCTTATTTTACTTGCCAATGCTCCCACTTTTGCATCGAGCCACCGTGAAGCGCCGTTTATTACAGGGCTACCGAAGGTTGATGGTACAGACCTCTTCTTTTTCCGCAGCTATGCCCCGGGTCGGCAGGATTACGTCACCGTCATTGCGGATTACCAGCCATTTCAAGATCCACAAGGGGGACCGAATTTCTACCAATTCGACCCGAACGGTCTTTACGAAATCCATTTCGACAACGTTGGTGATGGGCAAGACCATCTAACATTCCAGTTTCGATTCAAAAGTACCTCGAAAAACGCTGTCCTTCCTGTAGGCGGAAAGCAGATACGCATTCCGCTAATTAACTCTGGCCCGATCTCTGGTGTCAACCCAACGACGTTGAACGTACGCGAAACATTCACGATC
>AEPR01000068.1 GCA_000195205.2 Oxalobacteraceae bacterium IMCC9480
TGAGGCCCAGTTTTTCGGACTGGCCATGGCCTTGTTGAGTTGCTCGTCGGCGAGTGCAGAATTGCTCACCGCCAGGGCGCCTGCGATGACCAGCAGGTGTTTCAGGATTACCTTCGAAGACATGTCTACCTCCATGAATTATTGTGATGACCGTCGTGCTGCGGTGGTGCGGTAAGCCTTTCCTAATGTGCGGAAAACTCTCCAAAGATTTCCGTGATCGACAAGGTGTCGTCTGCAAGCTTCAGCACTTACCATGCCAGTCGGCGATGGCGGGCAGGGCATTGGTCGCGACACTGTGAATGTGTGCCGTTTGCTGAACAAGGGCAGGGCGATGTGTTGCGCCGTGGCGGGCAATGCAAGGCAGCAGCTGCGGCAGGCCTCATTGGATGAAGCAGGCATTGGCCGCGACCTGTTCTACTTGCTGGTATTTCCTGACCATCTGCTTGACGAGAGTCGGATCACGGAATTCGGCACCGCGCTCGCCGCCCAGTCCCTGATGGCGTTTTGCGGTGGATAGTTCGGCGTAATCATCGAACGACAGCTGCTTCGCGATGGCATCGATCGCGCAGGAGCACTTGTAGAGGTATTCGTATTTGCTATCGTGATTCTTCATGCATTCGAACACGTACTCGACCCGCGACGAGGTCGGAAACTCCTGCGCCTGCGCCGTCATAGGCGCAGCAATCGCCAGCAGGAGCAGGGTGCAAGAGGCAAGGCGTGGCGATAAACATGTCATGGTGTTTTCCGGTTCAGAAAACATCTCCTCCGCAAGATCAATGCCACTGCCAATGCGGCCCTTGTTGCTGCGGTAGGATCGTCCAACCCTGACACAGCAGCGCTACAAGGTGTGCCGGTTTCTGCGCAGTCGCCAGCGGGCGATCCATCGCGGCGCGGGCAGGAACACGCCGGCCAGCAGTAATGCCGCCAACGCGGCGGGCAGCCAGCGCACATCGGTCGCCACCACCAGCGCGCGATCAAAGCGTTGATCGGTCAGCATCCGCAGCAGCGCGGCGTCGCTATCGAGTCGCCTGTAGTGCAAGCCGCTGGCTTGTGCCAATGCCTGCAAATACCCGGCATGCAGCGCTGACAAATGTTCCTGGCTCCTGGCCGATCCCCGCCGCTGCACCACGTCGCCGGCCGACCACCAGCCAACCTGCCGCGCCTGCCTGTCGAGGCGCGGAATCGGTTGCGCCACGTCGCCGCCCACGCCCACCAGCATGCCGGCGGTGCGTCCCTTGGGCCGGTCGAAGTCGGGAATGCTTGCCATCGGCGGCGACTCCTGACCATCGGTCATGAAGATGAGCGATGGATGTTGCGACAATTCGAAGGCCACATCGATGGCGCTGGTGACGCCGCGTACGATCACGCTGGCGTCTTCCCACGCCATGCGCGCATCGATCTGCCGGATCGCTTGCGTCAGCCCGGTCCGGTTGCCGCACACTTCCAGCGGTGCCAGCAGTAGCAAGGTACGCCGGCTCGAAAAAATCCCCAGCCCGATTTGCGATCCGCAAGGCAGTTGTGCCAGCGCCTGCACCAGGCCCTCACGGGCAGCGTCAAGCCGGCTGACCGCGCGACCATCGCGCAGCTGGTCGGTCACATACATGCTCTGCGTAATATCGAACACCACCAGATGATTGACCACGGTACGCGTCAGCGGTACCGGCGGCAGGACACTGGCGACGACCAGCAGCACGGCCGCGCCCAGCAGGAGCCGGTCGCGTCGCGCAAGTCGTAGCGCCGGCAGTTTCATGGCAAGCCTCCGCCTTCGGGTTGCAGGGTCGTGGCAGTACCTTCCCGGCCGTCGTTCGTATCGTTGTTGTTCGTCGAACCCTCAAGTTGTTTGGACGTATCGATGCCGTCGACGGTGGCCGCGATCCCTTCTTCCGGCGCCAGCCAGAGCGCCCGTTCGAGGTTGTAGCGCGCGGCCTGGTGCTGCGGTTCGCGTTGCAGAACTTCGCGATAGTGCTGCTTCGCCAGCGCCAGCAGGCCCGGCCGTTGTTCATCGTCGCGGCCGCTGCCGACGGCCTGCCGCAGCGCCAGGTTGCCAAGGTTGAAGCGGGCCTGATTGCTGACCTGTACATCGCCGGCCTGCATGGCCAATTGCAAGTTGCGCCTGGCACCGTCGGCGTCGCCGGTGCCGGCCAGTTGCACGCCGCGCGCTGCGCTGATGCGCGGGTCTTCAGCGGCAGCAGCGATGGCAGGGGGTGCGAGCAGATCGCGGTTCAATGCCAGAGCGGCATGCCGCTCTGCCAGAGCCATCCCGAGGGCCACCAGAAAGACGCCGGCAAACACGCCGCCCGTGATGTGGAGTGTGCGTGATTTCATGTCGGAACTCCGGAGCGGGTGCTGCGTCGCAGTAGCCATAACACCGCGCAGGCGAGCGCGGCGATCAGGTAGCACAGCGCGGCCCGATCGACCTGCGGCACTGGCAACTGATAGGTGATCGGCAGCATTTGCTGGCGGCCCACGGCCTCGATGGCGCGCTGCATCGAGGCCTGGTTGTCGGCTTCGAAAGCGCGATACGGTGTGGACAAGGAACGGAAGTAACGATGCATCGCCACTTCAACCACGCCATCAAATTCGGCGCTGTCGCTATCGGCCAGCGCCGGCTGGTTGTACGAGCGCAGATAGATCCAGTACAGCGCGATGCGATTGCGCTTGAGACCATCGGCGATCTGCAGCCGCACCGCCGGTGCAATCTGCGCGCCGCCATCCGACACCAGCATGATGATCCGGCTGCCGCTGTCGGGCCGGTCATCAAAAGTGCGCAGTGCCGCCAGCATGGCGCTACCGACATCGGTATTGCCCAATCCCGAACCGACGCCACCGGCCTGGATCGCAGCCTGGATCATGTCGGGGCGCATATTGAACGGCATGACTTGAAACTGGTTTTCGCTGAACATCATCAGGCCGATGGCATCGTGCGGCCGGCCGGCGGCAAATCCGGCCAGCGCAGTGCGGGCAATCTTGCGCTTCTTGGGCTCGGCATATTTATCGGTCAGCGGCGTCTTCGCGCCCTTCTCTTGCAGGGCACTATCCATGCTGGCGCTGCGGTCGAGCAGCACCAGGATCTCGGCACCGCTGCCGGTTTTTTCGATCGTGGTGGCGGGCGAGGCGAGGCCGGCCGGGCCGAGCACGGTGGCCACGATGGCCAGCATGCCGAGAGCGATTTCCAGGCGGGCGCGCCACAATCCCAGCGGGTCGGGTGGCAACCAGCCGGTCCAGCCGAAGACCTGTTCGTCATCGCGCTGCCGGCACAGCGGCAAGGCCGCCAGCAGCAGTCCCGACAGCCACCACGGCTGCGCGACGATCAGCTCAGTCAAGGCGCGGCCGCTCATGCGGCGTGGCGCTGTTCAAGCCGGCGCAGGCGGCGCGCCAGTGCCGTGACGGTGGCGGCATCGGGCACCGGCCGGCTGCCGAAAAACACCGCTTGCGACATGTCCAGAAAATCTGCCAGCGCCTTTTTTTCGGACAGCAGATACGGCGAATTTGCCAGCAGGCGGGCGAGGGTGGCCGGACGCACGACTTCACCGGCAGCATCGTTGAGCGCATGGTGCAGCCGGCGTTGCGCTGCCAGCGGATCGGTCGCATCGGCGTGCATGTGCAGCGTCTGCAGGTCACGCACCGCGCGTGCGAAAGGCAGATGCCGGCCACGCCGCAGATACCGCCAGCCAATCATGCTGCCCCATACCAGCAACGTCGCCAGCAAAGCGCTTGCCGCCAGTTGGATGCGCAGCGTGATCGGGGCCAGCGCCACCGGTGCCGGTGCCTGGTCCGCTTGCAGCAGCGGCAGCGCGGCGCTATCAAACGCTTGCGCTGGCGTGAACGGCGCGATCGAAAACGGCATGCCTGCCACGGCCAGCCTGTCGGTGCCGGCGCTCAGCGTCAGGGCGGGCAGGCTCCAGACAGTGAGCGTTTGCGGCGTATTGATGATCTGGTAATCCAGGTGCAGCCAGTGCTGACCGGCGGCGTCGATGTCGACCGTCGCGCTGCGTCGCCACAGCGAGTTACCGATGCGTCCGCCGGGTGGTAATCCGCTCAGCATCAGCGGCGTCGCCGGCGTGCCCAGCGCGATGCGCTGCTGCAGCAGGTCGCCGATGACCAGGCCGTAGTTGCGCGACAGTTCGGCGCGCACGAGTGGCACCGTCGCGCTGGCGTGGCAGCTCGCCGATAACAGCAGCAGCGTCAACAGCAGCCGGCTCATCGTTGGCCCTCCAGAAAGTACTGCGACAGCCGTGCCGGATCGTATTGACCGCTCAGGTACAGCGGGCGGATCTGGCGCTCGGCAAACACGGCGTCAAGCTGGCGACGGCGTTCGGCCAGGTGTTCCTGCCACTGGCGACGCAGCCGTGGGGTGAGCCAGAGCGAGCGCACGCGGCCATTTTCGGCGTCGCGCAAGCGGACAAAATTTTGCCGTGCCGGTGGCTGCATTTCCTGCTCGTCCCACAGCACCAGCGGCACCACCCATGCCCGCACCAGCAGGTCCAGCGCGGCGGCAACCTGTTCCAATGGCCAATGAAAATCGGAGACCAGAAACACCATGGCTTCGCGTCCGGCCAATGGCTGCAGCGTCGCCAGCGCGCCGTAACCCGCTGTGCTGCCAGGCTCGGCAGCGCGCAGTTGCGCGCCCATGGCCGTGCCGATCACGCGGCTGTGGCGCGGCGGCTGGAACAGGTCGTCACGGGTTTCGCCATCAAAAGCCAGCAGGCCTGCGGTGTCGCCGGCACTGAATGCACTGTCGCCCATAGACGCGACAAAATCGGCCGCGACATCGAGTTTGCGCGGCGCTCCGCAAGCCATCGACGCCGACACGTCGACCACCGCCAGCAGCGTGACGGCAGCGCGCTGCCGGTAGGTGCGCACCAGCCATTCGCCGGCACCGGCGCGCAGCGAGGCCCGCAAATCCAGCCGGCGTGGATCGGGATGATCGAACAGCCGTGCATGGTCGCGGATTTCATTGCCGCTGCCGCCGGTGCGTCCGGCGTGCGCGCCCGGACGACGGCCGCCGGCGCGACCATCGACCCGGTAATGGAAGGTGCTGTCGGCGATTGCAGGCGCTGCCGGAAAGTGCGTGCCGGCGCTCATGGCGCAGCAATCCGCGCCATCAATTGCGCAACGAAGGCATCGGCAATCGCGGCATGCTGGAGCTCGTAGACCGGCGTAAAAAAGATCCGGTGCCCCAGCGCGGCAGGCAGGACTGCGGCGATATCTTCGGGGATCAGGTAGCTGCGTTCAGCGAGCCAGGCCACCACCCGTGCCGCCCGCATCAGGCTGCTGATGCCACGCGGACTGGCACCGGCCAGCACCAGCCGCTGCATGTCGACGCCATCGATGGCGAGGCCGAATTGCGGTGGCGTGTGGGTGGCCTGCCAGAGGTCGAGCACGTAGTCCTGCAGTGCCGGGCTGGCCGTGACACCGGTCTGGATGGCAGCGGCGATCTGGTTCAGTTCCTGCCACGGCAGGATCGCCGGCGCAACCTGCTCGAGCAGCAGGTCGGCGTCGTGGTAGGCGGGATCCAGCGCCAGTGTGCGGCGCACTTCGCGATCGATTGGCGTGAGCATGCGCAACTCGAACATGAAGCGGTCGCGCGCCGCCGAGGCCAGCTCGAAGGTTTCTTCGCGCTCGATGCGGTTGCGGTCGGCGAACACGGTCATGTGCGGAAAACGGTATTCGCGGTTGAAGGCCGACACCGAGCGTTCCGCCATGGCCCGCAACAGCAGCGATTGCACTTGCGGACGGGCGCGGTTGATCTCATTGAAAAAGAAGGTGGTCAGTGCTTCGCCATGCCGCAGCAGGGGGCCTGGCTCGATACGCGGCCGGCCTTCGGCATCGACGAAGGTGTGATAAATCAGGTCGCCCGGCATCAGGTCGACGGTGCCTTCGACGCGCTCGAACGCACCACCAATGGCCCGCGAAAAAGCCCGCAGCACGGTGGTCTTGCCGACCCCGACATCGCCTTCGAGCAGCACATGGCCGCGCGCAAACAGCGCCACGTTGATCAGTCGCAGAGTCTCCGGCTGGCCGATGACGGCACGCCCGACCTCCTGTTCCACTTGCAGCGCACGGGTGCGCCAATCCTGTAGCAGTGCATCCATGTCGGGACATCTTTCCATGAGGCGGAAGAGCCGGTCTGCTCGTCCCTGGCCTTGTGGATGGGTTACAGCATGTGGCGTGCCAGCTTGCAGGCGACATCTCCGCGCCCGGGCTCCGGTAAATGCCGCCGCCGATGACGTCGGCAAACGGTTGGAATTGGCGGGCATTT
>AEPR01000067.1 GCA_000195205.2 Oxalobacteraceae bacterium IMCC9480
GGCCTTGACGTTGCCGCGGCTATCTTTCTCGACGCCGAACGCTTCCAGCACTTGCGCCACCGGCGACACAAAACCCATGGCCAGGAAGACCAGATCGGCTTTCAGTTCGAATTCCGAATTCGGCACTTCCTGCATGCGGCCGTCTTTCCATTCGACGCGCGCGGCGATGAGCTTGTCGACCTTGCCGTTCTTGCCTTCAAGACGCTTGGTGGCGACGGCCCAATCGCGATCGCAACCTTCTTCATGCGACGACGAGGTGCGCAGCTTGGTCGGCCAGTACGGCCAGACCATCGGCTTGTTTTCTTCTTCCGGCGGTTGCGGCATCAGCTCGAACTGGGACACCGACACGGCACCCTGGCGGTTCGAGGTACCGACGCAGTCCGAACCGGTATCACCGCCACCGATGACGATGACATGCTTGCCAGCGGCGAGAATCTGGTCCTTGACCTTGTCGCCGGCATAGCTCTTGTTTTGCAGGGGCAGGAAGTCCATCGCGAAATGCACGCCCTTGAGCTCGCGACCCGGTACCGGCAAATCGCGCGGTTGCTCGGCGCCACCGGCGACGATGACGGCATCGAAGTCTTTTTCAAGTTGCTCGGGGAAGATGGTTTCCTTGGCCCAGTTATTCACGTTGGCCGGGAAGTCCTTGCCGATCAGCACGCCGGTGCGGAAAGTCACGCCTTCGGCCTGCATTTGCTCGACGCGACGGTCAATGTGGATTTTTTCCATCTTGAAGTCAGGGATGCCATAGCGCAGCAAGCCGCCGACGCGATCGCTCTTTTCGAACACGGTCACATCGTGGCCTACCCGCGCCAGCTGCTGTGCCGCCGCCATGCCGGCAGGACCGGAGCCGACGATGGCGATTTTCTTGCCGGTCTTGGTGGCCGACGGTTGCGGTACGACCCAGCCGTTTTCCCAACCCTTGTCGATGATGAAATGCTCGATCGACTTGATGCCGACGGCGTCACTGTTGATGCCCAGGGTGCAGGCGCTCTCGCACGGTGCCGGGCAAATGCGGCCGGTGAACTCGGGGAAGTTATTGGTCGAGTGCAAGGTCTCGAGCGCTTCGCGATAACTACCGCGATACACCATGTCATTCCAGTCAGGAATGATGTTGTTGACCGGGCAGCCGGTATTGCAGAACGGAATACCGCAATCCATGCAGCGCGCGCCCTGGACCTTGGCTTCGGCGTCGGTCAGGTGCAGCGTGAATTCCTTGTAATGCTTGGTGCGCAGCTGCGGCGCTTCGCTCGCCTCTTTGAGACGTTGAAACTCCATGAAGCCAGTAACTTTTCCCATGATCTATCCAGGTTGTACAACTATTCTTGTTGATTCGGGTTCGGCACGTGTGCGTGGCGGTCACGCATGGGCACGATACCGCCGTGCCCACCCTACC
>AEPR01000066.1 GCA_000195205.2 Oxalobacteraceae bacterium IMCC9480
AAAAACGCCGCGAACTTCGCGGCGTTTTTTATGGAGCTCAGTGGAAAATTACTTCGCGGCTGCCTTGGCCTTGACCTTCAGGCGCCAGGCGTGCAGCAGCGGTTCGGTGTAGCCGCTTGGCTGCTCGAGACCTTTCATGACCAGGTCGCGGGCGGCGCAGTAGGCATCCGATTGCTCGAAGGTTGGCGCCATCGGCTGGTACAGCGCATCGCCGGCGTTCTGGCCATCGACGACTTTTGCCATCCGTTGCAGGGTTTCCTGTACCTGGGCGGCGCTGACGATACCGTGCAGTAGCCAGTTGGCGATGTGCTGACTGGAGATACGCAAGGTGGCGCGATCTTCCATCAGGCCGATGTTGTGGATGTCGGGCACTTTCGAGCAACCGACACCCTGGTCGATCCAGCGCACCACATAGCCGAGGATGCCCTGGGCGTTGTTGTCGAGTTCCTGCTGGATCTCGCTGGCGGACCAGCTTGGCTTGGCCACGACCGGGATTTGCAGCAAGTCGTTGAGCAGGCGATCGGTCTCGGCGTTGGCGTCGATTTTTTCCAGTTCCTTCTGGATCGCCGTCACGTTGACCTGGTGGTAGTGCAGCGCGTGCAGCGTGGCGGCGGTCGGCGATGGCACCCAGGCGGTGTTGGCACCGGCTTTCGGATGACCGATTTTTTGTTCCATCATCGCGGCCATCAGGTCCGGCATGGCCCACATGCCTTTGCCGATCTGGGCGCGACCGCGCAAACCGCAGGACAGGCCGACCAGCACATTGCTGCGCTCGTAGGCGATCAGCCAGGGGCTGGTTTTCATGTCGCCCTTGCGCATCATCGGACCTGCCTGCATCGCGGTGTGCATCTCGTCGCCGGTGCGATCCAGAAAGCCCGTGTTGATGAAGGCCACGCGTGCGCCGGCTTCGTTGATGCAGGCTTTCAGGTTGACGCTGGTGCGACGCTCTTCATCCATGATGCCGAGCTTGACCGTGTTGGCCGGCAGACCCAGCAGGGTTTCGACGCGACCGAACAGTTCGCTGGCGAAAGCGACTTCGGCAGGACCATGCATCTTCGGCTTGACGATGTAGACCGAACCGGTGCGCGAGTTGCCGATCTTCTGGCCGGCTTGGCGACGCAGGTCGTGCAGGGCGATGGTGACGGTGACGACGGCGTCCAGAATGCCTTCCGGGATTTCCTGGTTGTTGCCGAACAGGATGGCCGGGTTGGTCATCAGGTGGCCGACATTGCGCAGGAACAGCAGCGAGCGGCCGTGCAGCGTGACCACGCCACCGGTGCTGCCGGCGGCCGTGTATTCGCGATCGGGATTGAGGCTGCGGGTGAAGGTCTTGCCGTTGCGGGTGATTTCTTCGACCAGCGTGCCCTTGAGCAAACCGAGCCAGTTGTCATAGGCCAGCACCTTGTCGTCTGCATCGACGACGGCGACCGAATCTTCTAGATCCAGGATGGTCGACAAGGCCGACTCAATGACCAGATCATTGACGCCGGCCGGATCTTCCTTGCCGATGCCCTTGCTGTTATCGATCTGGATATCGATGTGCAAGCCATTGTTCTTCAGCAGCACCGACGATGGCGTTGCCGCTGCGCCCTGGTAGCCGGCGAACTGGCTGGCATCGGCCAGGCCGGTGACGCTGCCATCGCTCAGTGTGACGGCGAGCTGGCCGTCTTCGACGCGGTAGCCGGTCGAATCCTTGTGCGAACCCTTGGCCAGTGGTGCGGCGCTATCGAGGAAGTTGCGGGCGAAGGCAATGACCTTGGCACCACGGATCGGGTTGTAGCCCTGGCCGGAGGCGCCGACCTTGGTTGCACCGTCGGTTTCCGGCAAGGCATCGGTGCCGTACAGCGCGTCGTACAAGGAACCCCAGCGTGCGTTGGCGGCGTTGAGTGCGTAGCGGGCATTGAGCACCGGCACGACCAGTTGCGGGCCGGCTTGCAGGGCGAGTTCGGCATCGACGTTGGCGGTGGTGATGGTGACATCAGCCGGGCGCGGCACCAGATAGCCGAGGGTGGTCAGCTCTGCGCGGTAGGCGCTCATGTCGCTGATCGGGCCCGGATGGGCGTGGTGCCACTGGTCCAGCGCGGTTTGCAGGCGATCGCGTTCGGCCAGCAGCGCGGCATTTTTTGGCGCGAGATCATGGACCAGTGCGTCGAAGCCTTGCCAGAAACTGGCGCTGTCCACGCCGGTACCCGGCAAAACCTTGTCTTCGATAAAGCGATACAGAACGGTGGCGACTTGTAGCTGATGGCAGGCGGTACGTGCAGTCATGGTATGAAACCTCACAGGTTGGCAAAATTAAAAAGGCATTTGAAAAACGGGCCGGCGCGCTGTTGCGCTGCCTGTCCGGAATTAGTTCTTGTCGGATTGTTGCGCTACAAAGGCGAGCAAGTCAGTCAGCGATTGTCCTTGTCCGTGTGGTGTCACGCCCAGTTCCTCCAGCGGCGCGTCCAGTCGATTGACCCAGAAGCTCGCATAGCCATACCAGGTGGCACCGCAGACATCCCAGCAATTTCCGGAAACGAACAGGATATCCCTGGCTGGCAGGCCGAACAGGTCGGTACCCAGCTGGTACACCTCTGGCGCTGTCTTGAATTTTTGCACGCTATCGGCGGACAGCAAGTGCGGCAACAGTGACTGCACGCCAGCCGATTTGACGACGCCATCGAGCATCTGGGCGTTGGCATTCGACAGGACCGCCAGCTTGTAGCCTTGCTGCTGCAAGGTTTCCAGCACTGCGCGATTCTCCGGAAACAGCGGCAGCCTGGCGTATTGACCCATCAGGCTTTGCTGCGCAGCGACGTCCAGGTCCAGCTTCATTTTCTTGCAGCAAAAGACCAGCGCGTCCTGGGTCACTTCCCAGAAGGGCTTGTACATCGCACACATGGACCGCAGGCGGGTGTACTCGATCTGCTTGTCACGCCACATCGCGGCAAGTGCTTCGCCCTTGCCCGGGAAAAGGCGTTCTGCTTCGGTGCTCATCGAATACACATCGAACAGGGTGCCGTATGCATCGAACACGATTGCTTTGATCGTCATGGAGCCCGCCTTTTGATTCGAAATAAGGGGTCCAGTATAAGCAAACAAAAACGGTGTAGAGGCGTCGATTAGTCACTTTATCTGTGTTTTTTAGTCATAGATTGAATGTGGCGAAGACGAATGCCGACCCAAGCTTGCCTTGGATCCGGTCAGATCCCTCCAATGAATGAGCACCGTCAATTCACTCCGGAAAACATCAAGGAAAAATAGCGAGTAGTCATCTGGTGGCGATTGCTACCAGACCGCCGTGGTTGCGCTGATGGTGCAGCCCGATTTTTGCCATCAAGGAGTACGGATGCGAATTTGTCTATGTTTTGCAGGATGTTTTTTCAGCACGATGTCATTGGCCCAAACTCCGGATCGCGCTGACGGGGCTATCAGCGTGCAATTAGGCTCGACAGGTTTGTCGGTACATGCAGTTGCTGCAGTCAACCCGCAAATGAATGTGCGGGCCGGGATCAATTACTTCAGCAATTACGATTTTTCGACATCGACCCGCTACATCGACTGGGACCTCCGGCTAAAAATGCGGACATTCGATTTGCTGCTTGACTGGTTTCCGGGTAATTCCGGATTTCGTTTTACGACCGGGCTTGTACTAAATCGCAATGCCATCGAGGCGCGCGGCACCTATGCCGGAAGCGAGGCCATCGTGATTCAGGGGTTGTCTTTCAACTCATTTTCTTATCAAGGCGTGAATTACAACTTGAACCAGGTGGGAAAACTGAAAGGGAAAATCGATTTCCAGCCGATTTCTCCTTACTTGGGAATCGGTTGGGGCACATCGCTCAGCGATGGCAAAGGCTGGGGTTTTTCAACGGATCTCGGCGTCCTGTTTCAGGGGGCTCCGGTATCGCGTTTGAGTATGGAGGATTGCACCTTGCCGGGTCGTACCTGTGAAGTCGTCTCTGGTTTGCTGGCAGTAGAAAATGAACGATTGAATGACAATCTCAGGCGTTTCCGGGCTTATCCGGTTCTGCGTGCAGGATTTAATTACCGGTTTTGATGGCGTGTTTACCGTGACAAAATCACGAGGGGATCACGTTTCAAGCGGTTCGCGACAAAGTGATTGTGATACCATTCGGCACCGTTTCACAGGCAGATTCCCGTCAAAAATCTTTGATGGTTCATCGCCCTACGTTGCCCGAGTGACGAAACAGGTAGACGTAAGAGACTTAAAATCTCTCGGTTCCGTAAGGGCCGTGCCGGTTCGATTCCGGCCTCGGGCACCAAGTCACCGTATTACGCAGTATCAGGTAGTCTCAAAACCCGCACAGCATTTAGCTTCGCGGGTTTTTTGTTATCGAGGCCCATATCCTCACTCAACGCGCCTGACGTGCCACAAATGCTCCAAAAGATCGAGGCGCGGGGCGCTGTAGATTCTGCAGACCAGATCAAACAGCAATGCGGGCGGATATTCCGCTTCGCTATGTCAATCCAATGGGCAGAGCGCGACGTGACGACGGATTTGAAGGGCGCACTGTCTTCGCCGGTAGAGGTGCACCGGGCGGCAATCACTAATCCTCACCAGTTGGGCGGACTGCTTCAGGCGATCCGCAGTTACACCGGGCATCCGTATGCGGTGGCGGCGCTGAAGCTATCCCCAATGGTATTTCTTCGCCTTGGCGAATTGCGTTCGGCTGAGTGGTCAGAAATCAAGCTGGACGCGGCAGAGTGGATCATCCCTGCTGAAAAAACGAAGATGAAGAGTAAAGTGCACCCATTTATCGAGAGAGTAATAGTTGCAGCAAGCAATAGGTCTCACAGGTTTTAAATTAACAACATCACCTGAGGATGCCATTTAGCTTTCAGGACAACATTTGGCGGCTAGTTATGGGATGCCATGTCGAATATGCGATGCCGACACGTCGTGAAAATCGCGCCCTGAGGCGCATGGCATGAGCTACAGGCAGGATTTGTCTGTATGGAAGTGAATATTTTCCGTATCACTTATATTTTTTCGATCCCGCCACCGCGACAGGCGGCACAGAGATGGTGGCACCGTGCGGGCCAAAGATCAGGATGGTGGCACCTCGCTTGATTTCGGCAGCACCTTTCGTGGTCAGCCTGGGGTCTAGTTCACCAGGTCATCAAAGTCCGTTGTGCCGTGGCGTTTCGGATAGTCCGGACTAGCGCCGTTCGACAGTCCCGTCGGCCTTGGCGAGCTCACAACCTGATTGGAAAAAATTAATCTTACCGGCTATAATTTGCATGAAACTTTAATAAGGATTCATGCAGTGAAACCGGCAACCATCCCTTTTTCAAGTCCGTCGCTATCGACAAGACCTTATGCCTTGGATCAAGTGGCAAAGACGCTGCGCGCGGGCAAGGTGTATCGCAGGGAGGACCTGGCCCAGGTTTCCAATGCGGTTGACCGGCACCTTCGTGAGCTGGTTTCAGGCGGTGTATTAAAACGACTGGCGCAGGGGCTTTACTATGCACCCAGGAAATCCGTTTTTGGTACGTTGCCCCCGGACGATCAGGAACTGGTAGCCACGTTCCTGCGCGACAAGGATTTCCTGATGTTCACCCCGTCGAGCTACAACACACTGGGCTTGGGGACCTCGCAGCTCTACAACAAGACCCTGGTGTACAACCACAAGCGGCATGGCCTCTTTTCGTTCGGGAACCGTCAGTTTGATTTTCGCGTCAAGCGACGCTTCCCGAAGAAGCTCACGCCGGAATTCCTGCTGGTCGATGCAATCAATAATCTGGACGAATTAGCCGAAGACAAGAACCAGGTGCTACAGATGGTGGAGCGCAAGGTGTCCGGATTTGATCAGGCCAAGTTGAAGTGCGCCGTTTCAAATTTTGGCTCAGCAGCGACCAGGAAACTTTTCATGCGGTGGCTGGATGTCTGACTTCCTGCATACGCGCAGCGATTTCAATGAACTGCTGGCTATCGTGGCCGAGCAGCGCGGGATAGATCCGGTGCTGGTCGAAAAGGACTACTGGATCATGCACTGCCTGTGGGGCTTGCAGGCATCCGGGTTCCGGTTTGAGCTGAAAGGGGGTACATCACTCTCGAAAGGCTTCGGCATCATCCACCGATTTTCGGAGGACATTGATATCCGCATCGAGCCACCCGATGATCTACAGGTCAAAGTGGGGCGCAACCACGATAAGCCTGTGCATATAGAATCCCGACGGACTTATTACGAATGGCTCTCCAAAAACATCGCCATTCCCGGAATAGACACCGTCGAGCGTGACACCGCCTTTGATGACGAAAAAATGCGCAGCGCCGGAATTCGCTTGCGTTACCCCAACCGCGTCGGCCAGCAGACTGGCATCAAAGACGGCATCTTGCTTGAACTAGGGTTTGACGACACAGCACCCAACCGCCCGGTCACAATCTCATCCTGGGCCTACGATGCAGCAGTCAATGCTGGCGTGAAGACTGACGACAATCGTGCCGTTGATGTTCTGTGCTACTTGCCTACCTATACTTTTGTGGAGAAGCTCCAGACGGTATCGACCAAGTACCGACTGCAGAAGACGGGCGAGGCCTTCCCGGCTAACTTCATGCGCCATTACTACGACATCTACTGCCTGTTGAACATGCCAGAAGTTCAGGCGTTTATTGGCACGCCAGCCTTCGAGGTGCGCAAGATGCAGCGGTTTCGCAGCGGAGACGAGAGGGTTGCGGCCAAGAATTCGGCTTTCCTGCTGGAAGACAGCAAAGAGCGGGCGCGCTTTGCCAGCGAGTATAGAAAGACATCGGCCCTGTACTACAACGGTCAGCCAGATTTAGACGAAATTCTCGCGCGCATTCGGCAATATATTGAAAAGATGTAACCCAGCGGCGTTCCGCGGCGGGAAGGAAAATGAGCCAGCAGGCTTTCATTGCGGCATGTCCGTTCAAAGTTAGCAGTGACTCTCCCTCTACAGGAAACACAACCGGGTTCAGCGCCACGATTATCGGGTTGAACAGGATGCTGTGGTGACGGCTGGCGCACTTAGGTTTCTGGCACCCGGGAACGCTGACCGTATTACAGCGACTCCGAAAGCTTGCAG
The DNA here is from genome assembly GCA_000195205.2 of Oxalobacteraceae bacterium IMCC9480. Classification (GTDB taxonomy): domain Bacteria; phylum Pseudomonadota; class Gammaproteobacteria; order Burkholderiales; family Burkholderiaceae_D; genus Actimicrobium. Next base: position 7,054 of record AEPR01000066.1, read on the forward strand.
GACATGCACGCAACCCTTTGCTCAAGGGATGCCCGGTGCAATGTCGACCTTGGGGAGGAGTGCATGACGAATCTGATCACGATTGAAAATTCTCCGGGTATTACGCCAAACCTAGCTGTGTCTTTTTCTGAAATTTTACGAAGATGCGCAAAGTGCCACCATCGAATACTTCACCGGGACTGGATAAAGAAAATGTCGGACGAAGGTTGGCTTTTCTTGGAAAAGACGATCATTGGAGACAAAACGGTCACCAGGAATAAACCAAACGGTAAGGTTGCAAGTATTGCTCTTTTGTCGGAAAAGGGGCAAAAGCATGCAAGAAAACTCGATGATCGGATTGGAAAACGTATTTCACGCCCAAATCAACAGCAATCCAGGCATGCCCTAATCGTAGCTCGGGTTGCAATTTATTTGATTAACGGGCGATCCGATCTTCAAGTTCGGTCACGAGATTATTTTGAAATATGGTCAGACCAAGTTCTGCGTGGAATTAAAGTTGAAAAAATCTGACCCGATATTTCAATTATCTACAATCAAGAAAGTGTTGCCTGTCCAGAATTGCCGATGGTTCAAATAAAAATTGAAGTCGAGCGGCGAAAAAAGAAACCGAGTCAACCAGAATATGAATTTTTACAAAAATTGGAAGTATTCCGGTTAGGGAACCTAGAAACTTTGATCGTGGTCGAAAATGAGGCAAGAACTAGATCACTCGCGGAGCTATTTTTTAAGGCTGAAGAAATTGGAATTCAGGAGTATTTTTTTAACGAACGCAATGGCAAATGGTGGCCGCAGCCTGATGGATATCCCGAAAAATTTACTGTAGTAGCAACAATAGGAATTTGGGCTCATGCCCGCTTAATCTGGCGCGGCTGTATGCTCCCCCCTTTTTTAAATTCAGTCGGTTCTGAACCAAACAAGCAAGTGGAAACAGGGGTGTTTCAAAGCGGCCAACCCGGTTCACGGCTTAGCTCAGCATGAACGCAATCATCGCGGCATCTTCTTCCAGCAGCAGCAATAGCGTCACGCTCCATATCAATAGATGCGCTTGCAGACGATCAAGAAATTGAGGTGTCGAGTACAGCATTTAAGAATGGATCCTGTAGCGGATGAATGCGCTTTTATGCGGACCAATAAAAAACCCGCACACCATATGGGGATGCGGGTTTTTTAGAATTTGATTGGCGGAGGCGGTGAGATTCGAACTCACGAAGGGCTCACACCCTCGCCAGTTTTCAAGACTGGTGCCTTCAACCGCTCGGCCACACCTCCAACTGAAGCCGCATTATGCCATTCGATCTTCACGGGGACCAATTGTAATTGCATGTCCGACGATAATTTTTGCCATGCCTGAAGATTTCGCCGCCGATTCCTAGTCATGCAGATCGGCTATCGACGTTACCTGTCTCAGTTCGGCAAATAAATTGTGTGCAATTAGTTAATGATCAATCGAATTTGTTCCCTGACGCGCGACACCCGGGATCGCACCGTACCGATTGGTATATGCATTTTCTCAGCGGCGACAGCGTAACTGGATTCGTGTTCGAGAACGGATTCGAAGGTTTCCCTGATGCGATCAGGAAGTGCTGACAACATTTGTTCGACGCGGTCGGCAAGTTGCTGATTTTCGATCAGGTCAGCCGGATCGCCGGACATGTCGACCATATCGTCGATCATGCTTTCGTCTGCATGCTTGGTAATGGCGGCATAGTTGCGCCGGACATGGTTGCGGGCAAGGTTAAGGGCAATGCCGAAGAGCCAGGTTGATGGCTTTGACGCTCCGGTGAAGCGCTCGGCGCATCGTACGCTTTCAACAAACGTATTTTGTACGACGTCTTTTGCATCTTCGATGTTGCGCACGTAGCGCTGTACGAAGCGAACGAGGTGTGAGTAGTGCTGTTTGAATAACTGGTCAATGTCCTCGACAGTGAGGCATTGGAAGGGTGCTTTGGTTTCAGTTTCAGTTTCTGATTGTTCAATTGCGGGCAGTTGTTGCTCCAGTAATGTAATCATCGCCATCTCCTGAATTACGTGCCGGCAAGGGGCACGGATAGGAGATCTGTTGCAACTGCTGTGCCAATAATTGTTTTTTTGCTAAGTGACTAAAAAGAAAGGATATTTTGTCTAAATGGCATTTATTGTCAAAGAAACACTCTAAAAATAGCAGCAGTCGTATTCGAAAATTTCATCGGTTACGCCGACTTGCTTGTTAGGGAGTCTTTTCAGCGCGGTCCCGGGTGACATTTGCGTTGATACATTGTTTTGTCAGCCGACGATCGCGTGAATATGTTGTCTTATCCGAGAGATACGGGAGCGAACCGTCCCTATCGGAATTCGCATCTTTTCAGCCGCCTCGGCATAGTTGGCTTCGTGTTCCAGCACCAGTTCAAAGGTTTCGCGCAGGCGCTGCGGCAATTTAGACAGCATTTTTTCTACATTGATGGCAAGTTGTTGATTTTGAACCAGGTCTGCAGGATCCGCCGACATGTCCACCATGTCATAGAGAAGACCCTCGTCTGCGTTCCTGAGCGACTTCACATAGTGCTGACGCGCGTGATTTCTTGCCAGGTTCAGTGCGATGCCGAATAACCACGTGGATGGTTGCGAGCTGCCGTTGAAGCGGTTGGCGCAGCGCATCGCTTCAATGTATGTTGCCTGTACGACATCTTTGGCATCCTCGATGTTCCGCACGTAACGTTGCGTGAAACGGATGAGGTTGACGTGATGTTTTTTGAATAACTGGTCAACGTGGATGCCTGGTATTGGTGATGAGTTTTCTGGCTTGCTGGTGTTGCTTGGGAGGGTGTTGTCTTGGTTTTTCATTGATACGTTCATCACTATTTCCCGAAGTGTTTAATCGATGAATTACTTCGACTATCCATAGCAACAGCCATGCCAAATATTGCTTTGAGTCAAGTGCTTGTAAGGACTGTGATTTTTCTGAAAGAGATCAACAGAAAATGGAAACCGTCCAAAACAGAAAAAGATTTACTTGAAGAAACTCAAATTGGCAGGGAACCCTGTCGGCGAACGCGCCACCTAGAAACATGGTCGCCATCACTCAATTACAGCCAGTTCGTCAGACGGCAGTTAGTGCCGAGGTCGCCGTTGTTCCGCCGGTCCGTAGTACCCGCGCTACCGAAGAAATGACCGATATCGCGGCGTTTCAACAGTTGGCGATGGCAACACACATGGCGCGCCATCAGGCTGGTGGCGGTCATCGCACCTTGGCTCAGCGTTTGGCTGCGAGTCGTGAACGCAAGCCTTTCGGGGCAGATATCTCCGAAACTGAGCGGGCGGAGAAGGAAGTTAGCTCCGCGACGGATGCGGATGGTGATTCGTCGAAAGACCGTTTGCCGACGACACGAACAGGCTTCGAGCATGCGGAAATGGAGCGCTTGCGCCAACACCTGAACCGGAGCGGCCGTGGTCCTTCTTCTGAAGAAGACCTGGCAGAGTTAAAAAAGAAGCACGCAGAATCGATTAACGGGGGACTTGATGTTGCCGAGTTACTGCGCGAATCACCCGGTGATAGCCGGCGGCAGCTTAGTGAAGATACGGCGCTGATTACAGGGTTTAAATTTGACAGCAAAGACAAGGCAATCGAACCCATCACCCTGCTGGACAATCTGGAGCATCAATTCGGGAAAGATCGTGTCGATGTCGCTTTGCTGGATGTTAAAAAAGCAGTTGGTGCCGAAGCGCGCAAGCGCTCAGGCGATGGACCCGGGCCACAAAGTTGGCGTGCCTTTTCACTTGGTTCTGCCTACCACGCATTGATTTCGAGCCGTGCGATCGGGTCTGATATGCGCAGCAAGATATCCGGACTCGGTATCCAGCCAAAGGCGTCCGAGAACGAAACAAGCCGATTGATGCTGAAGGCACCCTTGTTGGATGATCGCACTGCAGAGCCGTTCGTCGCCAAGCTGATCGACATGGGAAATCTCAGTCCAAATAAGAGGGCATCGGTCTACCGCATCGTGCGCAATGCGGTGAGCACCCTACCCACGACGATGTGGCCGCTTGAATCACTTCCGCAACGACAGCTTGCTTTGAGCAAGCTCGATACATTGTCCTTCCACACACCGTCCCAAGAACACGGCGGATCAAGTCTGCAGGCCCTTACAGAAAGCCGCGAACGCGCCCGCATCGCCAAATTGATCAAGTAAATCGTAACCAAGGAGGAAGTGATGACGTCCGTGTCTGCCACCGAACTCGAAAAAATTGCCTTTTCCCTGGTTTCCAGCGCGCTGAGTTCTCATGCCGTCGCCCGACTGGCATTGGACGGCGGCCTGGCGATCTTTGCTTATCCGGAGGCCGATTTTGTCCTTGTTGGCATTGGCTATCCGCGAAGCAGCCTGCGCCCGGGGATAATCGAAAACATCCTCAAACGCCGCTACCAGGTACCCGCACGTTTTGCACAATGGCTGCCGGCACAGTTTGCTGATGGCAGTTTTTTTATACTTTTGCGGATATCAAACGGTGCGGCAGATATTGCCACTGCACCCTCGGAAGCTGCATTGGAAGACGCTCTTGAGCTGCTTTCATCATGAGTATTTCCCGTGCAAGTGGATCAGGGAGTGCATCCCAGCCCGCCTTGGACAGTGGTGAAATTTTCACCCCTGGGCCGGCACTTTCCTTACCGAATTTATCTGCGTCTCAGTTAAAAGAAGTCGAACGAAAAGTATCCATCAACCTCGCCGGTCGCTGGGCCGGGAGGGGTGTCGAAGTCTTGACGACGCTACTGGGATTGCCGCTGACGGCGGGCAGCGTTGCCTGGAGTGGTGACCCGGTACCTAAAATGCGCGCGTTGCAAAAGAAATTTCTCGAGCATGGAATGGCGTGTGAGGGAGAGCAGCGTGAGCGAGCGCTGGCAGCCATTTCGGTCGTCGAGAAAAACATTCATTTACGCCTGCGGCTGCACCAGCTGCACATGTCCGATCTTCAACTGAGCAGTGACAGGGAGGCATCAAAATCATGATGTTCCGAAAAAAACGCGCGTCTTTTCCGTCTGAAATCCCCCTGGCAATCGGATTGATCTGGGGGCATCTTAATGCGCGCCAGATGGAGGATGCCTACCAGCTGGCCTGTGGCTGTGCAGCGCTGTGGCCAGAGGATCCGCGTTTTGCATTGATGGCATCGTATGCCGCCGTGGAGTTGGCTGCGCCACTGGAGGACTTCATGTTGGATGCCTTGAAAAATACCGAGAGCACACCCTGGACGAAGCTGATCTGGCGTCGTACCTATTCGCCCGGTAAGCCTGCCGCAGGTGTCGACCATGAATAATCTCGTCCTCGTCCTGAATGAGTTTGCGGCGAAGGCGGCGAAACGCGCCGAGCTGTTCGCTGCGGCATTGATTATCGCCATCGTGTTCATGCTCGTGTTGCCGATGCCGATCTGGCTCCTCGACATCCTGATCGCCCTCAATTTGTGTGTGGCCGGCCTGATGGTGGTGGTGTCAATGTACATGGCAGGACCAACGGCATTTTCGACTTTTCCTGCTGTCTTGTTGTTGACCACCTTGTTCCGGCTGGCGCTGGAAGTCGCCACCACACGGCAGATTCTGCTGGAGGGAAACGCCGGACACATTGTTGAAACGTTCGGCAATTTCGTCGTTGGCGGCAATCTTGTGGTGGGTCTGGTCGTCTTCCTGATCTTGACTGTGGTGCAGTTCATTGTGATCACGAAAGGTTCGGAACGGGTTTCTGAAGTGGCGGCGCGCTTCACACTGGATGCCATGCCCGGCAAGCAAATGTCGATTGATAGCGATTTGCGTGCGGGCTTCCTCACTGCTGACGATGCCCGTCGAAAACGCGCCGAACTGGCCAAGGAAAGCCAGTTGCACGGCGCGATGGATGGCGCGATGAAATTCGTCAAGGGCGATGCCATTGCGGGCATTTTTATCGTGATGGTGAACTTGATCGGCGGGATTTCAATTGGAATCTTCCAGCGCGGCATGACGGTTGGCGATGCCAGCAAGCTGTACTCGATTCTCAGTATTGGTGATGCGCTGATTGCACAGATCCCTGCGCTGCTGATTTCGCTGACCGCCGGGATGATTACCACGCGCGTGTCCGACGACAATCGCGAGCACGACGGTGGAGGCAAGAGCAACATCGGTCAGGACATCGTGTCGGAGATGTTTGCCGAGCCCAAGGCCATGGTGACAGCGAGTGTCATCATGGTTCTGTTCGGCATGATTCCCGGAATGCCGACGATGATTTTTCTGGGACTGGCGGCCTTGCTGTGCGCCGGTGGGGCACTCGCGCTGCTCAAGCCACGTGCCGAGGAGGCCAAGAAACGCGCCGCGGAAATGAATCGTGTGGTGGGCAAGCCGAAAGTGGTGGATCTGACGACCTTCGAATCAACCAAGCCTTTTATCGTGCGCATGCACAAGAGTATGGAGGGCAAGCCGGAAGCCGAAGCCATTACCGATGCCATCCGCATCATGCGCAACACCGTCATGGGCTCGCGCGGGATTCCCGACATGCACACCATCGATTTCGAATTTCGCGACAGCATGCCCGAGGGCCGCATTCATTTTCTGATGGCCGAAGTGCCGCTGGTGGATGTCGAAATCCGCCAGGGCTGGGGGGCAACCATTGAAACGCTGGACCGTTTGACCGAGCTCGGCTTCGAGGCGCGTGATGATGGCGTGGCCGGTACGCGCCGGCATCGCACCTGGGTCAAAGTCCCCGACGATGACTCGCTGCAGACAGCGGGTGTGGTCTATCAGACCTGGGAGACCGTGCTGGCCTCCGACATCGAAGTCGAGATGATGCGCAACTGCCAGATGTTCATGGGGGTACACGAAGTACAACGGTTCATGCGTTTTGCTGATCGACGTTTTCCGGAGCTGGGCAAGGAGCTGGCGCGCACCGTGACGCTGCCGCGCCTGACCGAAGTGATGCAACGTCTCGCCCGCGAAGGTGTCTCGCTGCGCAATGCGCGCTTGATCCTCGAAACCGTACTGGATTGGTCCAGCAAGGAACGCGATCCGGACATCCTTGCCGATTACGTGCGGCTCGCCCTGAAGCGCCAGCTGTGCTTTGAAGTTGCTCAGAACGGTTTGATCGAAGTCATCCTGATGTCGCCCGAAATGGAGGACCTGCTACGCGGTGCGATCCGGCAAACCAGTCAGGGGAGCTACCTCGAACTCGAAGTCGAGACCGAGCAGGCCATTCTGGACCGGCTGGGCGAGTTGATCGGCACAGGGGGGTCGGCAGCCATGCCGCCAGTCCTGGTGACCGCCGCCGATATCCGGAGGTCGGTGCGCAAGCTGATCGAAGAAGAGTTCTTTTCCGTACCGGTATTTTCATTCTCTGAACTGACGCAGCACGCGCGTGTCCAGCCGTTGGGAATGATCGAGTTGTGAAAGGAACCAACGGTATCGCGACAGCACTTATCAACAACCAAACATTACTGATGAGAGCAAGATCATGGACAATGAACTTCGCATTCTGAATGGTTTGCACCGTGGTGCTGCGCTGCCGCTGGACGATGAGACGCTCCTGCTTGGCGCGCATGAAGATGCCGATGTCGTGATTGTTGATCCCGGTATTGTTGCGCATCATGCCAGTCTGCAGGAGCGTGATGGTGGCTGGTTACTGACCGCAGACGCGGGACAGATTTTCAGTGCCGACAGCCTGGCACCGCAGGCACTACTTGATTTGTGGGCAGGGTCTTTTTTCCGGCTTGGTGAAACCTGGCTGGTGATTTCGGCAAGCGATGCGGCGTGGCAGTCCATGCCACCGATGCCGCAACCTGGTTCAGGTACCTATCCTGAGGCCGACTCCGACGCCGACTCCGATGCCGAAATAATCCCTGAATACATGGCGGAAGATCTTTTTGACGCTAGCGCAGAGACCAATAGCGCGTTCGACGACGAGGACCTTGCCGACATGCCGGCAGCCGATCCCGATGCCGTGCCGGTCATCGTCGAGGCCGGGGCTGCTGCGCCGGTCAGTACGCTGGTCTCAAGGCGCTGGCGCAAGTGGATGGTTGCTCCTGCGGGACTGTTGATGTTGTTGACCCTTGTTGCCGGCTATGCGTATTCGACCAAACCTTCGTTGCCGGCTTTGCGTTCGCTGCAGATCAGTACCACCATTGCAAACAATGTCGACCTCCGCCCGCCGGTCCGCAGCCTCGACAATCCCGTACAAACCGCAGCCGCCAGTGTCAAGTTGTCGCCGGAAGGTCTCGCTGCGGCTTTCCGCAAGCGGATGAAAGACGCCGATCTGTTTGCCCAGTTCGACATGGATCTCAATGAGTCCGGATGGTCGATGCGTGCCCATCTGGACGATGCGGAAAGCGCCCGCTTCGAGCGCATCCTGAAAGCCTTCGTGGTCGAGCACAAAATTACCTTTCCGATCAATGCCAAGGTCGGAAGCGCCGAGTCGATGTTGCCTTTCAAGATACGCCAGGTCGTCAGCGGCACCAATGCCGGCATCGTCACCAGCGACGGCGATCGCTTCTACATCGGCGACGAATTCCTTGGTGTCCGGTTGGTGGCCGTGAGCGATAACCGCCTGACCTTCATGGGCAAGCGCAAGATCGAGGTGATCTGGTGAAGGCCGGTCCCGATAGTGCCGAACTGGCAGAGATGGACCGTGCGATTGCCGGTCTTGCTGCCGATAGTGCCGGCTGGTTGGCGGACTTACCCGCCAAGCCGGGATTCACCAGCTGCGGAAAGGTTGCGCGGGTACTCGGTACCGTCATCGAAGCACATATGCCGCCGGTCCAGATCGGCGAATTATGCAGCCTGTCAAATCCCGGATCGTCCGTCGAGTTGCTGGCCGAAGTGGTTGGTTTCAATAACCATGCCGCACTGTTGTCGGCCTTGAGTCCCCTCGAAGGCGTCTCAAATAGTACCCGGATCACGCCACTGCGCTGTAGCCATTCGATTGAAGTCGGTGAGCATTTGCTGGGATGCGTGCTCGATGGTTTCGGCCGCATGCAGTTCCGAACTGCGATCATGCCACCCGAACAACCGGGCTGGCGCGTGACCGTGCCAGTGATACGCGATGCGCCCAAGGCAACCGACCGGCCACGCATTACGACGGTCCTGCCAACCGGCGTGCGTGCCATTGATGGCATGCTGACGATGGGAAGAGGCCAGCGTATCGGCGTCTTCGCCGGTCCCGGTTGCGGCAAGACGACGCTGATGGCGTCGATCGCGCGCGGCTGTGCGGCCGACGTCATCATCTTTGGCCTGATCGGCGAACGTGGTCGCGAGCTCAATGAATTCCTGCAGCACGAACTCGACGATGAATTGGTGCGCAAGACCATCATCGTGTGTGCGACCTCGGACCGGACATCGATGGAACGTTCGCGCGCAGCATTCAGTGCCACCGCGATCGCCGAAGCATTCCGTGCACGCGGCAAGAACGTGCTGCTGCTGATCGATTCACTGACCCGCTTTGCCCGTGCCCAGCGCGAGATCGGACTGGCCGCCGGCGAACCACCGGCCCGCGGCGGGTTTACGCCGTCGGTCTACACGATGCTTCCGCGCCTGATCGAGCGCGCCGGTAGTACGACGGAAGGCTCCATCACGGCGATGTACACGGTCCTTGTCGACGGCGAGACCACCTCGGATCCGATCGGCGATGAGGCGCGTTCACTGCTTGACGGACATATCGTCCTGACCAAAAAACTGGCCGAACAAGGCCACTATCCTGCCATTGACGTACTGGCCAGCATTAGCCGGGTGATGAGCAACGTCGCCACCAGCGCACAGCGCAAGTCGGCGTCCCGCTTTCGTGAACTGATGGCCCGGTACGATGAAATGGAATTGCTGATCCGGCTTGGCGAGTACAAGCCCGGCGGCGATCCGGTGGCCGATGTGGCAGTGCGTCTGCGACCCGAACAGCTCAAATTCCTGCGGCAGGATACCCGCCATCTGACCCCCTTCGATCAGATGCTGAGGCAACTTGATGTGCTGGCCGAGTAGGCATGGACGACGCCCCCGGTTTATTCGAGCTGACCGGATTGCGGCGCGAGCCGATCGATCTTCCGGAGCCAAAACGCCAGGATAAAAGTCTGCCCAAGCTCATCGGTGTGCATAAACGCCGGCTGGAACGGATGGAGTGGGAGTGCGTCCAGGCGCGTGATGTCTGGCGTGAGTTGCGGGTAGAAGTGACGACCGTGAAGCAGGAATGGCGCGACGCGCAACAGCATGCCCGTGATTTCTGGGCGGATGCACGCGCCGATTTTTTTCGGATGGAAATTTCCAGCGGAAAATTTCGTACCGCCAAAGGGGCGTACGAACGCAAGAAGCTCGAAGCCGAGCAAGTCCACATCCGCGCAAGGGACGCAGCGCAGCGAGCACGGCGAGCCGGACAAGCGTATTTCCTGCTCAAGCAGCAAGTACGGGCTGGTCATTTGCGAAGCGAAAAGCTGGATATCCTGCAAAAAATGCTGCACGAGAAAAATAATCCACCGGAGTAATCGATGAGCACGGACAGTATCCAGCGCAAGCCAGCCACCGCACCGGTACCCAAGCCTGCCCCGGCACAGGCGTCGACCCAGGACAATGCGGCCTTTGCTGCACGCCTGAAAAAAACCAATATCGAGCAGGGAAAAAGTGTCCGTTCCGGACGCCGTGATGACGAGAAACTGAACGCCGGTGCGTCGTGCAGTGACAGCGATCAGGTCACGACGGCACATGGCTTTGGTGTGGTTACCGCTGCCGCGCAGCGACAGCACGACGGACAAGACGGACAAACCGATAACAGCTGGAATGCCGCCGGACTAGCGGATGGAATCGACCAGTTCGATGCGGACATGTTGGCCGGACAACTGGCTCCACTGTCAGCGAATGATGGCCTGTTTGAAGTCCTGCTGCCCAACGGGAAAAAACTGTCGGTTGCCATGACAACGACAGCGAATCGTCTGCGCATTTTGCTGAGCAGCGATGCGGAGGATTTAAATGCGCAATTAAAGCGAAAAAAAAAGGAACTGGAGCAATGTATTGCACGACGAACAGGAAAGGACGTTGTTCTGTCTGTCCTGTAACCCCGCTGCCTGAAAGACATTCCCATGCCTCCAAGCGAACTTGCAGCGACACTGGTAGCCGATCCGGCACCCGTTCAACCAATACCAAAACCTAAATCCCGCCGAAAACCGCGTACCAGTGTTGCCGATACCGAGACCGGTATCGCGCCGGTAGAAACTCAGGCAGAACCGGTGGTGGTTCAAGCAAAACCGCGCAAGCGTGTCGCCAGCAAGCCGCAGGTCGCGTTGGCATCAGAGCTCGACGTGCCATCGATAGTCCACGTCATTGACAGTCCTGCACTTGCCCCGGTTAGCCTTGCACAGGCGGTCCTGAGTCGAGTGCTCGGCGCCGGGCGCTACGCGCCGCTGCCACAGTTCGGCGCCGATGGCCGGCTGGCATTGCAATCGAGCGACCTGCCCGTAATCGATGCGGATCCTTACCGCGCATTGGTGATGCATGGTCCCGCTGGCGGCATTGAGTTCGGCGATGGCGTACGTCTGTTGATGGCGCTCACTGGCATTGATCTGGGTGAAAGTGCAGTCGACATCCCTGAATCGCAATGGCTCACGGCGTCAGTGCTCGGCCGCCTCGCCGGAACGCCGCTACGGGACATCACCTCGCTGAGTCGGGGTTGTCTTGCACCCGGTCCCGACGACATCACCTTGTGCCTGAGCCTGCGCGGCGGCTTGCATGCCTTTTCCATCATGGCAAAAGCGAGTGCTGCTGTCTGGCTGGACTTCCTGTCACGCACCGGCTGGCAGCACAGCGGAAGAGTGATTGAACATCAGCTTGATTTGCCGCTGACATTTCAGTGGCGTATCGGTAGTCATACGCTGGACCGATCCGTCATCGATGGCCTGGTCGCCGGTGACATCGTGCTGCCCGATACCTGCTGGTTCGACTGCAGCGGAACGGGCCGGATTCGTATCGGTAGCTGGCAATTATCCGTCGTGTACACCGCACCGGCGGGCATGACCTTACTCAGTCTGGAGACCCGCATGGATTCCCTTGGCACCATCGTTGATACCGACTCCCTTGTCGTCAGCCCGTCGCTTGCCGGCACACACGACGCGGGCGGGCTTGATACCTTGCCCTTGCAATTGCATTTCGATATGGGGTGTTGCCACACCACGTTGGGCGGCTTGCGCACCCTGGTGGCGGGTAGCGTGCTCCCCATTGAAGGTGGCTCACCGGCGGCAATTGGCATCACTGCCGGTGGCCGCACCCTGGGCCAGGGGGAACTGGTCGAAGTCAATGGAAAGCTGGCGATTCGCATCATTCACTGGAGCTGAGCATGGGTGCCGGTAAGTTTGATATCGTCTCATTCTCTATTCTGCTGGCGATGCTGGCATTGGTGCCGCTGATCGTCGTCACGACCACGTCTTTTCTGAAAATCGCACTGGTGATGCTGGTCACCCGGAACGCGCTGGGCGTGCAGCAGGTGCCGCCGACGCTGGCGATTTATGGCATCGCGTTGTCACTGACCTTGTTCGTCATGTCGCCCACGGTGCAGGAAATCGGCAATCACGTGGCGGCGATGGAGGCTGAACAAACCACGACCAAGCGTGGGGTAGCCGATGCCCAGATCGCTTTCGAGCCGCTGCGCACGTTCATGCTGAAACACTGCAAGCCTGAGCAGCGGGAAATTTTCCTTGCCAGTGCAAAAAAACTCTGGCCCAAGGAATTTGCCGCCGAAGCCAAGTCGACGGATGTGCTGGTACTGGTGCCGGCCTTCGTCGTGTCAGAGCTTCAGACGGGCTACGAAGTCGCGTTCCTCATTTACATCCCGTTCGTTGTCATTGATTTGCTCGTCTCAAATTTGCTGATGGCACTGGGCATGCAGCAGGTCAGTCCGCAAACCATCACGGTGCCATTGAAGCTGCTGCTGTTCGTGATGGTGGATGGCTGGGGCAAGCTGTTAAATGCGCTCGCGATGTCTTATGCGTAAGTGAGTTCCCGTCAGTCCCGTTATTC
>AEPR01000065.1 GCA_000195205.2 Oxalobacteraceae bacterium IMCC9480
AGAGCGGATCAATGGCCGGAATTTTCCGATGGTGGCGCATCTGGTGCACAAGGATGCCGATGGCAAGCTTGCGGTTGTCGCAGCGATGATTACCGAGGGTGTGCCTAGCCCCTTGGTTCAGATCATCTGGAACAACTTGCCGCTGGAAAAAAATGAGGCGACGTCGCCAACGATGGTTATTGACATGAACCAGATGTTGCCGGTGCGCCGTGAGTACTACACCTATATGGGGTCGCTCACGTCCCCGCCTTGTAGCGAGGGTGTGTTGTGGCTGGTAATGAAAGAGCCTATCCAGCTGTCCGCGCAGCAGATGGCGATTTTCGCGCGCTTGTATCCGATGAATGCCCGCCCGATCCAGGTCGGTAGTGGCAGGCTGATCAAGGAATCCAATTAATCACCGATTGTTGAAGCGCATCCGGATCGTCTCGAGGCGTTCGCGATTGGCTCCCAGATCCTTGATGCCCAGTCGCGATGCAGAGCGCATCTGAATGACGCCGGCCGGTGCATCGAGGACAAATTCGACGTCATCGACGAACTTGAGCAAGCGGGTTTGGAATTCGAGATACAGATAACCGGGATTGGCAGTGATGACGGTTGCACCATCCATTTTTCCGGCGATGGCGGCGAGTTGCCTGAATGCTGTTTCGGCGTCGCCCGTGTACTTGATCGGGGCGATCACGTGATAGTCCGTGTGTGCTTGCAAGCTGGCATAGCTCGATACGACATTCGATGCGGCCAGGACCGGCGGCTTGAGCATGCCTGCGTGCAAGCCAAGATCTGCGGGTCGTTTGCCACTCAATAAGCCAAACTGGCCGGCCGCCAGCAAGCCCAGCGGCACGACAAGAACAATGAGCAGTACGACGATGCCGAGGGTTTTTGTCATGGTGGCGATGAGCGAGTTGTCAGGGCAGGCACCTTAGCATGGCGCGAAGGCCAACTACAACACTTCCCGCGCCCGCAGTTGGGCCAGCTCGGCTTCAGAATAGCCCAGCAAGCCGGCCAGCACCTCGTCCGTATGTTGCCCCAGCAACGGCGGTGCAGAGCCATAGGCCGGCGGCGTTTCCGACATCCGCATCGGGCTGCCGATCAGTCGGGCGCTGGCACCAGCGGGATGCGGCAAATCGATCTGCAAGCCGCGGGCGATGACTTGCGGGTTCTCGAATACCTCCTCCAGGTTATTGATCGGACCGCAGGGTACGCCGGCTGCTTCGAGCAAGGTCAGCCAGTCCTGCTTGTTCCGCTTGATTACCATCTCTGCCAGCAGCGGGACCAGGACATCCCTATTCTGGACACGCAGCGGATTGGTAGCGAAGCGAGTGTCGTCGGCCAGCCAGGCGCAATCGCCGGCTGTGACGAAGTTCCGGTACTGCCGGTCATTGCCGGCGGCCACGATCAGATGACCATCGGCCGTGGCGAACGTCTGGTACGGCACGATGTTCGGATGGGCATTGCCCCAGCGCTGCGGAATGTTGTCGCTGGCCAGATAGTTTGTGCCCATGTTTGCCATCATTGCGACCTGCACGTCGAGCAAGGCGAGGTCAATGGCCTGGCCTTCGCCGGTGCGGTCACGGTGGCTCAATGCCGCGAGTACCGCGACAGTGGCATACATGCCGGTCATCAAGTCGGTAATGGCGATGCCGGCTTTCTGCGGGCCGCCGCCGGGCAATGCATCGCGTTCGCCGGTGACGGACATGAAACCGCCCATGCCCTGAATGATGAAGTCGTAACCCGGGCGTTGCGCATACGGTCCGGTCTGGCCGAAGCCGGTGATCGAGCAATAGATCAGATCGGGTTTGACCTGCTTCAGCGACGCGTAGTCCAGGCCATATTTTTCCAGCTGGCCCACCTTGTAGTTCTCCAGCACCACATCCGAATGTGCCGCCAGTTCGCGGATGATTTGCTGTCCTTCGGTGGTCGTGATGTCGACTGTCACCGAGCGTTTGCCACGATTGGCGGCCAAATAATAGGCCGCTTCGGTAGTGTCTTTGCCGTCGGCATCGCGCAGGTAGGGCGGTCCCCAGGCGCGGGTGTCGTCGCCACTGCCGGGTCGTTCAATCTTGATGACATCGGCACCGAGGTCGGCAAAGGTTTGTCCGCACCACGGGCCGGCCAGGACGCGCGTCAGGTCGAGGATGCGCAGATGGCCGAGTGCGGAGGGCGTGGAATGGTTAGGCATGGGCGATGGCGCTTCCGGAAAGTCAGGTTGGGGTCGGCAGACCAATTACACTCGGGATGATTACCGGAGAATACAGATGAAAAACCCTTGGCCGTTTCCGCGCATCATCGCGCACCGCGGTGGCGGCACGCTGGCACCCGAAAATACGCTGGCAGCGATGCGGTGCGGGCTGGCGCATGGCTTTCGGGCGGTCGAGTTCGATGTCATGTTAGCGCAGGATGGTGTGCCGATACTGATGCATGACGAGCAGTTCGGCCGTACCGTCGCCGGCAGCGGTGCCGTCGCGACGACAAGTTCGTCGGTGCTGAGCACGATGGATGCAGGCAGCTGGTTCGGCGCTGCATTTGCCGGCGAACTGGTGCCAACTTACCAGCAAGTGATCAGGTTCTGCCATCAGCACAGCATCTGGATGAATGTCGAAATCAAGCCGACCCGCGGTGCGGAGCAGGCGACGGGCGCGGCGGTGGCCGCAATGACGCAGGCTCTGCTGGCGGTCGGGCAGGCGACGCCCTTGCTGTCGTCGTTCTCGTTTGAGGCGCTGCAGGCGGCCAGGGCGGTCGCGCCCGCGTTACCCCGTGGCTGGCTGGTGGAACACATTCCAGCCGACTGGGAGGCCGGCTTGCGTGGGCTCGACGCGACCGCACTGCATGTCGATCAGAAAGGTCTCACTGCCGGCCAGGCCGCGGCCGTCAAGGCAGGCGGGTGGGGGCTGTTCTGCTACACCGTCAATAGCGTGGAACGGGCACGCGAACTGCTGAGCTGGGGTGTCGACGGATTTTGTACCGACCGGATTGACCTGATTGATGCGCGCTTCGCGTAAGCGGGTTGCCGGTGGTATTTCTGCCGGAGGGATCACGTATAATCGGGCGCTCGCAGAACCGCATTCTTCCATACGACGACACCATGAAATCTACCGAAATCCGCGCCAAGTTCCTGAAATTTTTCGAATCCAAGGGACACACGATCGTGCGTTCCAGCCCGCTGATTCCCGGCAATGATCCCACCATGTTGCTGACCAACAGCGGCATGGTGCAGTTCAAGGATGTGTTCCTCGGTACCGATCAGCGGGCGTATTCCCGTGCCACCTCCGTGCAGCGCTGCGTGCGCGCCGGCGGCAAGCACAATGACCTCGAAAATGTCGGTTACACCGCACGTCACCACACGTTTTTCGAGATGCTCGGCAATTTCAGTTTCGGTGATTACTTCAAGCGGGATGCGATCCAGTATGCATGGGAGTTGCTGACCAATGTCTACCTGCTGCCCAAGGAAAAGCTCTGGGTCACGGTCTATCACGAAGACGACGAAGCCTACGCGATCTGGGCCAATGAAATCGGCATCCCGACCGAACGCATCATCCGCATCGGTGACAACAAGGGCGCGCGCTACGCCTCGGACAATTTCTGGCAGATGGCCGATACCGGCCCATGCGGTCCGTGCAGCGAAATTTTCTATGACCACGGCCCTGAAATCTGGGGCGGTCCTCCGGGCAGCGCAGAAGAAGACGGCGACCGCTTCATTGAAATCTGGAACCTGGTGTTCATGCAATTCAACCGTGACGAGCAGGGTAACATGCCCCGCCTGCCGAAACCGTGCGTCGATACCGGCATGGGCATGGAGCGTCTGGCGGCCATCCTGCAACACGTCCACAGTAACTATGAAATCGACCTGTTCCAGAACCTGATCAAGGCAGCCGCGCGCGAAACCGGGACGACTGACCTCGGTGACAACTCGCTCAAGGTCATCGCCGACCATATCCGCGCCTGTGCATTCCTGATCGTCGACGGCATCATTCCGGCCAGCGAAGGTCATGGTTATGTGCTGCGCCGTATCATCCGTCGCGCCTTGCGTCATGGCCACAAGCTGGGCCAGGCCAAGCCATTTTTCTATTTGCTGGTGAAGGATCTGGTCATCGAGATGGGCGAGGCCTATCCCGAACTGACCCAAGCGGCAGTGCGTGTCGAGCAAGTGCTGCGGCAAGAAGAAGAGCGCTTCGGCGAAACACTCGAGCACGGCATGAAAATTCTGGAAGCCGCACTCCTTGTAACGCCGACCCAGCTCGATGGTCAGACTGCTTTCACGCTGTACGATACCTTCGGCTTTCCGCTGGACCTGACCGCCGACATTTGCCGCGAACGCAAGGTCGAACTCGACGAAGCCGGCTTCAATGTCGCGATGGAACAGCAGCGCACCACGGCGCGCGCAGCCGGTAAATTCAAGATGGCTGCGGCGGTTGAATACAGTGGCGACAAGACCCGCTTTGTCGGCTACGACGCGCTGGAGCAGAGCGCCGGCGTGATCGCGCTGTATGTCAATGGCACGGCAGTGCCGCGCATGACAGCGGGCCAGGAGGGCATCGTGGTGCTGGATGTCACGCCGTTCTATGCCGAGTCGGGCGGGCAGGTCGGCGACACCGGCATGCTTACCGGTGCGGCGGTTCAATTCCACGTCGCCGATACGCTGAGAATCCAGTCCGAGGTATTCGGACACCATGGCACTCTGGCAGGCGGGACACTGTCGGTCGGCGACAAGGTGGCCGCCAACGTGGATCCGGTTGCCCGTGGCCGGACGATCCGTAATCACTCGGCCACGCACCTGATGCACAAGGCCTTGCGCGAAGTGCTGGGCGCCCATGTTGCGCAAAAAGGTTCGCTAGTCGATACCGATAAAACCCGCTTCGATTTCAGCCATAACGGCCCGCTGACGGCGGACGAAATTCGCCAGGTCGAATTGATCGTGAACCGGGAAATTTTGGCCAACGTCGCAACCGAAGCGCGCGTGATGCCCTATGACGATGCGGTCAAATACGGCGCAATGGCCCTGTTCGGCGAAAAATACGGCGATGAAGTCCGCGTGCTCGGTATCGGTTCGTCAAAAGAGCTGTGCGGTGGTGTTCACGTCGATCGTACCGGCGATATCGGCTTGTTCAAGATCACCGCTGAAAGCGGCGTGGCAGCGGGTATTCGCCGGGTCGAAGCCGTCACCGGCGAGGGTGCGCTGGCGCTGGTGCAAGCACTGAGCCGGCAGATGCAGGACGCCGCGGCCATCCTGAAAGTACAACCCGACGAGTTGAGTCAGCGTATCGGGCAAGTTCAGGATCAGGTGCGGTCGCTGGAAAAAGATGTGTCGGCATTGAAGTCGCGACTGGCCGCGAACCAGGGCGACGAGCTGCTGGGGCAGGCGGTCGATATCAAGGGCATTAAAGTACTGGCAGCGGTTCTGCTTGGCGCCGACGTCGCCGCCTTGCGCGTGACTATGGACAAGCTCAAGGACAAGCTGAAGACCGCGGCGATCGTGCTGGCGGCGGTCAACGATGGCAAGGTCAGCCTGATTGCCGGCGTGACCGCAGATGCCACCTCGCGCATCAAGGCCGGTGAGCTGGTGAACTTTGTCGCGTTGCAAGTGGGCGGCAAAGGAGGCGGGCGTCCTGATATGGCACAAGCCGGAGGGACCGACCCAAGTGGACTGGCTGCGGCCTTGCTGGGCGTTCCTGGCTGGGTCGACGGCAAGCTGTGATGCGGATGGTTGCCAAGGCCCTGTCAATGTTGGCAGGGCTTTGGCGACAAGAATGAAATCCGTTGATTTTTTGCAATGCGGTTGCGTCCCGTCAACGAACGGGTGTTTTCCGGTAGAATTTGCTCCACACAAAAACAACCTGATGCGAGATCAAGGCCATGGATTTTCATAAAGAACTTGATGCACGCGGTCTCAACTGTCCGCTGCCTATCCTCAAGACAAAGAAAGCGCTCGCCGACATGACGAGTGGTCAGGTCTTGAGAGTGACAGCGACGGATCCGGGGTCGATACGTGATTTCCAGGCATTTGCCAAGCAGACCGGAAATGAACTGCTTGCCATGACCGATGAAAACAAAGAATTTGTATTTTTCATGAAGCGCAAATAAGCGTGTTCTTCAGCAGGCGAGTGGCGACAAGAGCATGGTTCGCCGGGTAGTCCCGGCAAACCATCCCGAATCAACATTGCACTGCTGAAGGAATTTTTTTTAAATCAACAATAGTACGATCGTGCTTAATCTGGCGGCCGGATGGATTTCTCTCTTATAATCCGGGTCAGTTTACGTTAACGTCAATTCGACTTTCTTAAAGGCAGACCTATGAAAATCCTGGTTCCAGTCAAGCGTGTAGTGGATTACAACGTCAAGGTGCGGGTCAAGTCCGACGGCACCGGCGTCGATATCGCCAATGTCAAAATGTCCATGAATCCTTTCGATGAAATTGCTGTCGAAGAAGCCATGCGACTCAAAGAAGCGGGCAAGGCGACTGAAGTCATCGTCGTCTCCTGCGGCGTGGTGCAATGCCAGGAAACGCTGCGCACCGCCATGGCCATCGGTGCCGATCGTGGTGTGCTGGTCGAGACGGATGTCGAACTGCAGCCACTGGCCGTCGCCAAATTGATCAAGGCATTGGCTGACAAGGAGCAACCGCAACTGATCATCCTCGGCAAGCAAGCCATCGATGATGATTGCAACCAGACGGGCCAGATGCTCGCTGCCTTGCTGGGCTGGCCGCAAGCGACCTTCGCGTCGAAGGTCGTGGTCGATGGTGACAAGGTTGCCGTGACCCGTGAAGTCGATGGTGGCCTGGAAACGCTGTCGCTGACTTTGCCCGCCATCGTCACTACCGATCTGCGCCTGAACGAGCCGCGCTACGTGACACTGCCCAACATCATGAAGGCGAAAAAGAAAACGCTGGAAATCATCAAGCCGGCCGATCTGGGCGTCGATGTTGCCCCGCGTCTGAAAACACTGAAAGTGTCCGAGCCGCCAAAACGTTCGGCAGGCATCAAGGTGCCCGATGTGGCAACGCTGGTCTCCAAGCTGAAGAACGAAGCCAAAGTCATCCAATAAACCACTGCCGCCGGCGCATGGCGCCGCGACTATCAATCGGGAATCCATCATGGCCGCACTTGTCATTGCTGAACACGACAACGCTTCATTGAAAGCAAGCACCCTCAACACCATCGCTGCCGCTCTGCTGTGCGGCGGTGATGTCCATGTCCTGGTCGCCGGACACAACTGTGGCGCTGCCGCCGAGGCCGCGGCAAAGATCGCCGGCGTCGCCAAGGTGCTGGTCGCCGACGGCGCGCCTTTCGGCGACGGACTGGCTGAAAACATCGCCGAGCAAGTGCTGGCAATGGCATCGGCCTACAGTCACATCCTCGCACCGGCAACCGCTTACGGAAAAAACATCGCGCCGCGCGTGGCCGCACGCCTGGACGTCGGTCAGATTTCGGAGATCATCAAGGTCGATGCGCCCGACACGTTCGAGCGTCCGATCTATGCCGGTAATGCCATTGCCACCGTGCAGTCGCTCGATGCGATCAAGGTCATCACGGTACGCACGACCGGTTTTGATGCCGCTCCTGCCGGTGGCGCGGCTGCCATCGAAAACCTCGTTGCGGTTGCTGATTCCGGCAAGTCGGTTTTTGTGTCGCGTGAACTGGCCAAGTCGGATCGTCCCGAGTTGACGGCTGCCAAAGTCATCGTCTCGGGCGGTCGTGGGCTGGGTTCGGGCGAGAACTTCAAGATCCTCGAGCCGCTGGCAGACCGCCTCGGTGCCGCCATGGGTGCTTCACGCGCTGCAGTCGACGCCGGCTATGTACCAAACGACTGGCAAGTCGGCCAGACCGGCAAGATCGTTGCGCCACAGCTGTACATCGCCGTCGGTATCTCGGGTGCGATCCAGCATCTGGCCGGCATGAAAGATTCGAAGACCATCGTCGCCATCAACAAGGATCCGGAAGCACCGATTTTCTCGGTTGCCGATTACGGCCTGGTGGGGGATTTGTTTGACGTCGTGCCGCAACTGGTCACGGAACTGGGCTGATTTTTTAATTAGAAAGGGCGGGAACGTGGCGGGTGTCGTGCAACATGCACTGCCTGTTCCGTATCCCCCGTATCCCGCCCAAATTTTAGGGAGTAACACATGAGCTACGTCGCCCCATTGAAAGACATGCTGTTCGTCATGAACGAGCTGGCAGGTTTGTCCGAAGTCAATGCCTTGCCCGGTTGCGAAGACGCGACCCCGGAAACCGTCGAGGCGGTCCTCGAAGAGAATGCCAAGTTTTGCAGCGAAGTGGTCGCGCCATTGAACTGGGAAGGCGACAAGTCCCCTAGTTTCTGGCATGACGGTCAGGTCACCACGACCAAGGGTTTCAAGGAAGCGTTCAAGTCGTTTGGCGACGCCGGCTGGCAGGGCGTTCAGCATCCCGCCGAATTCGGTGGCCAGGGCTTGCCCAAGCTGGTGGCGACGCCGTGCATAGAAATGGTCAATGCGGCCAACGTGTCGTTTGCGTTGTGCCCGATGCTCACCGATGGTGCCATCGAAGCACTGATGACAGCCGGCTCGGACGAGCAGAAGGCCACGTATCTGACCAATCTGATTTCCGGAAAATGGACCGGAACGATGAATCTGACCGAGCCGCAGGCTGGCTCGGACCTGGCCATGGTCCGCTCGCGCGCAGTGCCGCAGGACGACGGATCGTTCAAGGTGTTTGGTACCAAGATCTACATCACCTACGGTGAGCATGACATGGCCGAGAACATCATTCATCTGGTGCTGGCGCGTACGCCTTCCGCGCCGGAAGGCATCAAGGGGATTTCGCTGTTTGTGGTGCCGAAGTTTCTGGTCAATGCCGATGGCTCGTTGGGTGCGCGCAATGATGTGCATTGCGTCTCGATCGAACACAAGCTCGGCATCAAGGCTAGCCCGACTGCCGTGCTGCAATTCGGTGACCATGGCGGCGCTATCGGCACGCTGGTCGGCGAAGAGAATCGCGGCCTTGAATACATGTTCGTGATGATGAACGCGGCTCGTTTTGCGGTTGGCTTGCAGGGTATCGGCGTGGCTGATCGGGCGTATCAGAAGGCTGTTCGTTACGCCAAGGACCGGGTGCAGTCGCGCGACCTGGCCGGCTCCGCTGGTCCCGTGGCAATCATTCATCAACCTGATGTGCGGCGCATGCTGATGACGATGCGGTCGCAGATCGAAGCCTCGCGCGCCTTGTCATATGTGACTGCGGCAGCGCACGACGCGGCCCTTTACCATACCGATGAAGCCACCCGCAAGGCCAACAACCTGTTTTATGAATTCATGGTGCCCATCGTCAAGGGCTGGTCGACCGAGCTGTCGATTGATGTTGCATCCACCGGGGTGCAGATCCATGGCGGCATGGGCTTCATCGAAGAAACCGGCGCGGCGCAATATTATCGCGATGCCCGCATCCTGACGATTTATGAAGGCACCACCGCCATTCAGGCCAATGACCTGATCGGGCGCAAGACTGCTCGTGATGGTGGCGCCAATGCCAAGGCCATCATTGCGCAGGTGCGCCATAGCGCCGGGGAACTGGCCGGGTCGGATTCAGCGGACCTTGCTGCGATCCGGGTGCGGTTGGACGACGCAGCGCAGGCCCTCGAAGACGTCGTCAGCTACATCGCGGCCAATGCCAAGTCGGACATCAAAGGTGTTTTCTCCGGTAGCGTGCTGTACCTGAAGATGGCCGGCATCGTTTTTGGCGGTTGGCAAATGGCGCGTGCCGCCCTGATCGCCGAGAAGAAGTTGCAGTCCGGCGAAGGGGATGCGAGTTTTTACCAGGCAAAGATTGGCACGGCACGTTTCTTTGCCGATCATTTCCTGGCCCAGGCTAGTGCTTATCGTGCCGCTATCGTCGAAGGCAGCGCCGGTGTCATGGCACTGACCGAAGACCAGTTCTGATCAAACCGGCCGGCGCTGCATTCAGCCGAATGCGCCGCCGGTGAAGAGCAGATCGAAGCCACGCGCCAGTGTGGCGACCAGGGCGGTGGCACCTATTGCCAGCGTGATCACCAGCAACAGGGCCAGCCACCAGCGCGACGCAGTCTGCTTGCCGGACTGCGGATTGAATTTCTGGTCCCATTGATCATCCGGGGTCAGGCCAAGTACCAGCGCTTCCAGGAAGCCGAGCAGGACCGACAGGACCAGCGCTGCGGCCTGGAATAAGCCGTGCTTGCCGATGCCCAGCCAGACCACCAGTAGCGTGACCGGGACGCTGGCCAGGTGCAGCCAGCCCCATTTGTCGGCCGCGCCATGCAAATAGAAACGGTGCAGGCCAATGCCGCCGGTGACGGTAGCAAGCAGGGTGGCGAAGGTTTTGTTCTTGTGTCTGGAGGGCATGAAAAGTACCGCAGTAGTAGGAGTGGAAAGTAAGTTTGAAAGTAAGGTAACAAGGCAGACGCGAAGTCTGAAGCAGGACCGAGCCGCAGTGTGCACTAGCGCCGGAGTCACTGCAATGGCCGCAATCACCGGTCATTCGATCCGGGGGTGGTTTAAGTATTGCGACCGGGCCCAGCTTCAGGCTATAATTCGCGGCTTTTTCCGTGTACGAAACACTTATTGGAAATATTATGGTCGTTATTCGTTTAGCTCGTGGAGGCGCAAAAAAGCGTCCTTTCTTTAACATCGTTGCAACTGATTCGCGCAATCGCCGCGACGGTCGCTTCATCGAACGCATCGGATTCTACAATCCGGTGGCATCCGGTGCCGAAGAGTCGGTCCGGATTGCTCAGGATCGTTTGACATACTGGGAAGGCGTTGGCGCCCAACTGTCCCCGACAGTTGCTCGTCTCGTTGCCCAAGTTGCCAAAGCAGCAGCTTAAGTAGATTCAGGTTTGACAGTTAATTCGCCAAGCAACGCCGGTTCGGGCGTCATCGTTCCCGCTGATCTGGTGCAGGTAGGCTATGTCTCCGGTGCTTACGGCCTCAATGGCTGGGTCCGGATCAAGCCTTTCTCGTCTACCGGGGATGCGCTGCTCAATGCAAGAACCTGGTGGCTCGACAAGCCGGCCTTGCATGATGTGGATGTCATGCAGGCAAAGATGCACAGCGGCGATGTCGTTGTGCAGTTGGCCGGAGTGGCCGGACGGGATGCTGCAGAGGCGCTGAAAGGCACTTCGGTGCAAATTCCGCGCAGCCGCTTTCCTGCCTTGCCTGACGGAGAATTTTATTGGGTTGATCTGATCGGACTGGCGGTTGAAAACCTGCAAGGCGAGAGCATCGGCGTAGTCCATGACATGATGGACAACGGTGCCCATCCGATTTTGCGGGTCGAAGCAGCCATTATTCCCGGTGCTGACAAGGCCGACGAAATCCTGATTCCGTTCGTTGGGCAGTTCGTCAGGACTGTCGATCAGCAAGCCAAGAAAATCACCGTGGACTGGGGTCTGGATTATTAGCATCCCGGCAAGCAGCCTGCAGGTCGGAGCCATCGATGCAGTTTGACGTCATCACTCTTTTTCCTGAAATGTTCACCGCACTGACGCAGTCAGGTATTACGCGGCGAGCCTTTGAGCAGAACAAGTGGGGCTTGTCGCTCTGGAATCCGCGTGATTTCACCAGCGACAACCATCGTACTGTGGACGACCGGCCTTATGGCGGCGGTCCCGGCATGGTGATGCTGGTCAAGCCGCTGGAAGCAGCGATCGTGGCTTCGAAGGAGCGTCAGCAGCAACTTGGCCTGGCGGTGCCGCGGGTCGTGTACCTGTCTCCGCAAGGGCGTGCACTGACGCATCAGCGGGTAATGCAGCTCGCACTTGAGCCCGGTCTGGTCTTGCTGTGCGGCCGCTATGAAGCGGTTGATCAGCGCTTGATCGATCGCTGCGTGGATGAAGAAATCAGTCTCGGTGATTTTGTCTTGTCGGGTGGCGAGCTGCCCGCAATGGCCCTGATGGATGCGGTGATCCGGCAATTGCCTGGCGCGTTGCACGATGATGCGTCGGCAGTCGAAGACAGTTTTGTCAACGGCTTGTTGGATTGTCCGCACTACACGCGGCCTGAAGTAATCGAAGGTGTGGTGGTGCCGTCAGTACTCATGGGGGGCAACCACGCCGACATCCTGAAGTGGCGTCGCGAGCAAGCGCTCGCGGCGACCTTCAGGAAACGTCCTGATCTGATTGAGAGTGCCCGTGCTGCGGGAGCCCTGAGTCGCAAGGATGAACAGTTTTTAAGCAGTTTGCAGTAGGTTGTATCGAGCGGACGGCTTTTTCGTCGATCCGCATGGCTAATTCCATCCTCTACTGGGCAACACGGTGTGCAAACACCCGGCGTCAGCAAGATGGCACAAGGAGTTTCAAATGGATCTGATCCAGCAACTTGAGCAAGAAGAAATTGCCCGTTTGGGCAAGAGCATCCCTGATTTCGCACCAGGCGATACCGTTATCGTCAGCGTCAACGTCGTCGAGGGCACCCGCAAGCGTGCTCAGGCTTACGAAGGCGTCGTGATTTCCCGTCGTAACCGTGGCTTGAACTCGAACTTCATCGTTCGCAAGATCTCGTCCGGCGAAGGCGTCGAGCGTACGTTCCAGCTGTATTCACCGCTGATCGCTTCGATCGAAGTCAAGCGTCGTGGTGATGTCCGTCGCGCCAAACTGTATTACTTGCGTGAGCGTTCCGGTAAATCGGCGCGTATCAAAGAAAAACTGCCGAATCGTCGCGTCGTCGCGAAAAAAGCAGCCGCGTAAATAGTCGCTGCAAGTTGAGTTTTCAAGGGGTGCCTCATGGTGCCCCTTTTTGCTTTGCTGCCGGTCCATGGCGATGCGTCGCAAAGTGGTACCGTACCCGTCTTGTTTGTCTTCTTCAGGATTCCTGTGCCCAGACTGCTGTTCGATCCCCAATGTGTTCCCGTCGACTCGGTAGCTGGCGAGCAATGCGTACTCGACACGCGGCTCAACGGGATGTGGCTGCGGCAGCGGTTTGCCGCGCCCGAGGACTGGACACAAGAGAGCAGCGACGAGCGCCCGGGCTTGTTGGCGACAAGGGTGCCCATCCCTGCTTCTGTGCTGCTACCGATCGTCGAGCGCAGCCACGGGCTGACGATGCTGCTGACCCAGCGCAGTCCTAACCTGACCAATCATCCCGGCCAGATTGCTTTTCCGGGCGGTCGCGCCGATGTCGGCGACAGTTCTTCCATCGAAACCGCCTTGCGTGAAACCGAAGAAGAAATCGGTCTGGCCCGTCGCCACATCGATGTCATCGGCACCTTGCCCGAATACATCACGATGACGGGTTACCAGATCACGCCGGTAGTCGCATTGGTCCAGCCCCCCTTTGAATTGCGCGCCGAACCGGGCGAAGTCGACGAGATCTTCGAGGTGCCGCTCGCTTTTCTGATGGATGGCATGCATCATCAGCGTCGCGCGCTCGAACTGCCGGATGGCGCCGGGCATCGCACCTTTTACGCAATGCCTTACGAGCGCTTTTTCATTTGGGGCGCGACCGCGGGCATCTTGCGCAATCTCTTCCATTTTTTACGGGCCTGAACGGCGAGCGCCATCGTTTGCTGTCGACGGGTCCAGTTTGATTCCGAACCTGTGCTGCGTTAAGGTACGGGTACCGGGTAATTTAAGGCGTCCTGATGACATTTCTTTCCATTTTGTGCGCACTACTGATTGAACAACTCAAACCGCTGCGCGCGGACAATCCGATTTACGGTGGCATCAAGCTGCTGGCTGCGCGCATGGAGCTCTGGTTCAATGCCGGTCATGCGCATCATGGAAAACTGGGATGGTTTCTCGTGATGGCCGCGCTGATGGTACCGACGGCACTGATCTACTGGCTGGCCTCGCGGGTGAGCCCGTTTGCCGCGCTGGCCTGGAATATCCTGATCGTCTACCTGACGCTCGGATTTCGTCACTACAGCCATTACTACTCGTCGATACAACTCGCGCTCAATAGTGGCGATGACGCTGCCGCGCGCATCTTGCTGGCAGAGTGGACAAAGCAGGACACCAGCACGATGGAGTCCAGTGAAATCGCCCGTATCGCGGTCGAAAAAGCGCTGGTGACGACGCACCGCAACGTCTTCGGCGTGTTTTTCTGGTTCCTGATGCCGGTCGGTCCGGCGTGTGCGGTCATGTACCGGGTCGCCGAATATCTGGCGCGGGCATGGAATGAACCCGAACACATGAAAAACGAAGCCTTCGGCGTGTTTGCGGCGCGCGCGTTTTACTGGATCGACTGGATACCGGCGCGCCTGACCGCAATCGCTTTCGCCATCGTCGGCAATTTCGAAGATGCGATCTATGCGTGGCGCAATTTTGCCAGCCGCTGGCAGGACGAGGCCGTTGGCATCATCCTCGCTGCAGGCAGCGGCGCACTCGGCATCCGTCTCGGAACGCCGTTGCAGGGCGCTGCCAACGTGATGCCGGTCGATCCGACGACGTTGGACACGACCGAGCTGGAATCCGATGCCGCACCCGGCGAAGAGCCCACCGCCCGTGCGCTGCAAAGCACCGTCGGCCTGGTGTGGCGGGCGTTGCTGTTGTGGATGCTTTTACTGCTGCTGCTATCCGTGGCGGTGTGGCTGGGATAGGGAGAGCCCGGAGGCTGTCATGGCCTCCGGTTCCGGCATGTGGTATCCAGTTTCGGATCGAGTCTTCTATAAGATATAATTTGTAAGAATTCAAGGGGTTCATTGTGACCCCGGGCTAACCCGCCGTCTTCTTTCTCGTAACCAGCCTTACCCATGGCCGATCCAGACAAACAAGCACCAAAAATCGCGAACGAATTTTTCATCCTGGGATTAACCAGCGCTGGAAAGCAATTCCGTCCCAGTGACTGGACGGAGCGCCTGTGCGGCGCCATGTCCTGCTTCCGGCCGGAAGGCTCAGGCGGGCGCAATGCCCATTTGAAGTATTCTCCGTACGTCCGACCGACCGTGCTCAATGGCGTGAAATCGGTGGTGGTCGACGAAGCATTGCGCCAGATCGAGCCGCTGGCATTTCATTTCGTGATGGACTTCGCCCGGGATAACGATTTGCAAGTCATCGATGCCTGCCTGATTCCGGATCCGGGCAGTGCGCCGGCCAAGGACTGACCGCTCGTTTTATCCTTTCTGACAGATTGACCCGAATCAAGGATTTTGCCCCCGTGAGTTCACACCATCATGACCATGACGGCCACGACCATGGCCACCACGGCCATCACCACGCCGTGCCCGCCAACCACAACGCCGCGTTCGCGATCGCCATTGCCCTCAATGTCGCCTTTGTCGTGGTCGAATTTGCCTATGGGTTCATTGCGCAGTCGACCGCCTTGCTGGCCGATGCCGGTCACAACCTGTCCGACGTATTGGGTTTGTTGCTGGCCTGGGGGGCCGCATTACTGGCCCGAAAGCAACCGAGTGGACGCTATACCTACGGCTTGCGTAGCAGTTCCATCCTGGCGGCACTCGCCAATGCACTCTTGTTACTGGTTGCCTGCGCAGCGATTGCCTGGGAGGCCTTGAGCCGGTTTGCCGAACCGGCACCGGTAGCCAGCGTCACGGTGATGGTGGTGGCCGGTATCGGGATTGTCATCAATGGCTTGTCGGCATGGCTGTTTGTCGCCGGTAGCAAGGACGACCTGAACATCCGCGGCGCGTTCCTGCACATGGCAGCCGATGCACTGGTCTCGCTGGCGG
>AEPR01000064.1 GCA_000195205.2 Oxalobacteraceae bacterium IMCC9480
CCGCCGCTATGCCATCGATGCCAGCAAGATCGAACGCGAACTCGGCTGGAAGCCCGCCGAAACCTTCGACACCGGCATCCGCAAGACCGTCGGCTGGTACCTCGACAACCAGGACTGGGTCGCCAACGTCCAATCCGGCAGTTATCGGGAATGGGTAGAAAAGAATTACGCTGAGCGCGCCGCATGAAGATCCTGCTCCTCGGCAAAGGTGGGCAAGTTGGCTGGGAACTGCAGCGCAGCTTGGCCCCGCTGGGCGAGCTGATCGCGGTAGATTTTGACAGCACCGATTACTGCGGCGACTTCACCAACCTCTCCGGCCTGGCCGACACCATCCGCGCGATTGCCCCCGACATCATCGTCAATGCCGCCGCCCACACCGCCGTCGACAAGGCCGAAAGCGAGCCTGAACTCGCACGCACCATCAATGCCTTAGCCCCGGCGATACTCGCGCAGGAAGCGCAGCGACTCGGTGCCTGGCTCGTCCATTATTCGACCGACTACGTATTCGATGGCAGTGGCACCGCACCATGGACAGTGACCAGCCCGACGGGACCGTTGAGCGTCTACGGCCAGACCAAGCTCGAAGGCGAGGAGGCCATCGGCGCCTCCGGTTGCAAGCACCTGATCTTCCGCACCAGCTGGGTGTATGCGGCGCGCGGCGGCAACTTCGCCAGGACAATGCTGCGTCTGGCCAAAGAACGCGATCGCCTCACCGTCATCGATGACCAGATCGGCGCGCCGACCGGTGCCGACTTGCTCGCCGACGTCACTGCACATGCCATTCGCACTGCCTTGCAGCGTCCTGATGTTAGCGGCTTGTACCATCTGGTCGCTGGCGGCCAGACCAGCTGGCATGGGTATGCCAGTTTTGTCGTCGACTTCGCGCGTCAAGCGGGTGTCGATATCAAGGTGGCGCAGGAAGCGATCCTGCCAGTGGCAACCAGCGCTTTTCCAACGCCTGCCACCCGACCTAATAACTCGCTCCTCAATACTGAAAAACTGCAGCAGACCTTCAGCCTGACCTTGCCGCACTGGCAAACCGGTGTCGCCCGCCTGCTTACCGAAATCCTTTAGAAGCCACCATGACCCAACAACGCAAAGGCATCATCCTCGCCGGCGGCTCCGGCACCCGCTTGTATCCGGTGACCAAGGTCGTCTCCAAGCAGCTGCTGCCGATTTACGACAAGCCGATGATTTATTACCCGCTCAGCACGCTGATGCTGGCCGGTATCCGCGACATCCTGATCATCTCCACACCGCAAGACACGCCACGCTTCGAGCAATTGCTCGGCGACGGCAGCGCCTGGGGCCTCAATCTTCAGTATGCGGTGCAGCCTAGTCCAGATGGTCTCGCCCAAGCCTTCATCATCGGCAAGGACTTCATCGGCGATGCGCCTAGTGCGCTGGTTCTCGGCGACAACATTTTTTACGGTCACGACTTGCACAAGCAACTCGAACAAGCCGATGCCCGCACCGAGGGCGCG
>AEPR01000063.1 GCA_000195205.2 Oxalobacteraceae bacterium IMCC9480
AAAAATTTGTTCTGACGACAGGCACAGCCAGTGTCGTATTTGGTGATGCTGGCGCGAATGTGACAGTAAATCTTTCGTCAACGGTAGGAGCCAGTACAGGAAATGTCACTCTTAACGGATCGATTCCTTCGGTCACATCGTCCATCGCTTTAAACAATTATTTCGGAGGCTCAACGAGCAGTGGTTTAATTACGCTCGGCACCGCCGCAAATGGTGCGGTAATTATTGCGGCACCTTATAAAATGTTAGTCAGCAACGGTAAGCTTTATCGCGGTATCGCATCATTCATCTGCAGATAACTAAGAACTGACGCACATACAATTGAAGAAACGGCTGAAGGTATGTGCGTCCATATCGATGCAATTAAACATTGAGTGCGTCAGTAATTTTAGGGTGATGTAATTATTAAAAATCTGGCACTGCAATAGTGTAGTTAATCACTTTGCTCCGGATTGGTAGTAAACCCTTGACCGGCCGGCCCCATTTCCTCGAACGACTAGCTGACCTGCTGTCAATACAGCAACGTGCAATCGCCAGGATGCACGCATCGCGCCCCGCAATGCCGATACCTTCCAAGTATCAAGCTGATACCAAACTAGTGTTGGACGCGCATCTGACACCGGGATACCGTACCGATCCAGACGATATCGATACAAAATAAATATGATCCGGTGTCTTGAATCCGATCCGGCGCCGTCGGCATACGGTGCCAAACGCCGTGATATCGGATGACTACGTCAACGACCTCTCCAAAGACAGGATTCCCGGCATGATCGATAAAACTAGCGTGTCCATGGCCGACGCCGTTGGCAAGATACCCAACGGTGCGACCATCATGATCGGCGGCTTCGGCAGCGCCGGCCAGCCGTCGGAATTGATCGACGCACTGATCGCGCAGGGTGCCAGGGACCTGACCATCGTCAACAACAACGCCGGCAACGGCGATCTGGGACTGGCCGCCTTGTTGAAGGCGGGCCGGGTCAGGAAGATCATTTGTTCATTTCCACGCCAGGCCGACTCGTACGAATTCGACGCGCTGTATCACGCGGGCAAGATCGAATTGCAGCTCGTGCCGCAAGGCAATCTGGCGGCTTGCATACAGGCGGCCGGCGCTGGCCTGGGAGCGATTTTCACACCCACGGGCTACGGCACTTTGCTGGCTGAAGGCAAAGAAACGCGCCACATCAACGGACGCGATTACGTACTCGAGTATCCGATCCACGCCGACTTCGCCCTGATCAAGGCACACAAGGGTGATCGCTGGGGCAATCTGGTCTATCGAAAAAGCGCGCGTAATTTCGGCCCGATCATGGCCGCGGCCGCCACCTGCACGATCGCGCAAGTGCAGCAGATCGTCGCGCTGGGCGAACTCGATCCCGAGCACATCATCACGCCCGGGATTTTTGTGCAGCATGTCGTTGCCGTGCCGTCGGAACAATCAGGACTGAACCCATGAGCGACACGACGAATTACCAGCCTTTGACGCGCGACCAGATGGCACAGCGCGTTGCCCACGACATCGCTGAAGGTTCCACTGTCAATCTCGGCATCGGCTTGCCCACCAAAATCGCCAATTATCTGGACCCGGAAAAGGATATTTTTCTGCACAGTGAAAACGGTGTGCTCGGCATGGGACCGGCACCGGCAGAGGCCGACCGCGATCCGGAGCTGATCAATGCGGGCAAGGAATTTGTCACGCTGCGCACCGGCGGCAGCTTCTTCCACCACGGCGACTCGTTTGCGATGATGCGCGGCGGTCATATCGACATTTGCGTGCTGGGTGCGTTCCAGGTTGCGGCCAATGGCGACCTGGCCAACTGGCACACCGGCGCAGCCGGGGCGATTCCGGTAGTCGGCGGCGCGATGGACCTGGCGATAGGCGCGAGGAACGTGTTCGTGATGATGGAACAGGTGACCAAGTCCGGCGAGGCCAAGATCGTCGAGCGCTGCAGCTATCCACTGACCGGTATCGCTTGCGTCGACCGCATCTACACCGACCTGGCTGTCATCGACGTGACTCCGCAAGGCCTGGTGGTGCGCGAAATGGTGGCCGGCCTGCGCTTCGAACAACTGCAGGCATTGACCGGTGCCGTGCTGGCCGATGGCACGAATTTACGTTGAATTTGCGCTGCCCCCCTAATCCGAAAGAAATCCATGAACGATGCCTACCTGTGCGATGCAGTCCGCACGCCATTCGGCCGCTACGGCGGTGCCCTGTCGAGCCTGCGTGCCGATGACTTGGCCGCGTTGCCCATCAAGGCGCTGATGGCGCGCCATCCCGGTGTCGACTGGAGTCGCGTCGACGACGTGATTGTCGGTTGCGCCAACCAGGCCGGCGAAGACAACCGCAATGTCGCCCGCATGGCCAGCTTGCTGGCCGGCTTGACGCCCGAGGTGCCGGGCAGCACGGTCAACCGCTTGTGCGGATCCAGCCTTGATGCGCTGGGGATTGCGGCCAATGCGATCAAGGCCGGCAGTTGCGACCTGATGATTGCCGGTGGTGTCGAAAGCATGTCGCGCGCGCCGTTCGTGATGGGCAAGGCCGATGCCGCTTTTTCGCGCAGTACGACAATCGAGGACACGACGATAGGCTGGCGCTTCGTCAATCCGGCAATGAAAGCGCTCTACGGTGTCGATTCGATGCCGGAAACAGCCGAGAACGTGGCGCAGCAATTCGGCATCTCGCGTGCCGACCAGGACCGGTTTGCGTTGAACAGCCAGTTGCGCGTCGCGCAGGCGCAGCAACAAGGCTGGTTTGACGACGAACTCATCGCGGTCAGCATCGCTCAGCGCAAAGGCGAGCCGACCGTGGTGCGCGTCGATGAACATCCGCGCGCAACGACCACGCTGGCATCGCTGGCGAGCTTGAAAGGCGTCGTGCGGCCGGATGGTAGCGTCACCGCCGGCAACGCCTCCGGCATCAATGATGGGGCGTGCGCCTTGCTGCTGGCATCCAGCCAGGGCGTGGTGCAGCATGGCTTGACGCCCAGGGCACGCATCGTCGCCGTAGCCGTCGCCGGTGTCGCGCCGCGCATCATGGGATTCGGACCGGCACCGGCCATCCGCAAGGTGCTGGCCAAGGCCAATCTCACGTTAGCGCAGATGGATGTCATCGAACTCAACGAAGCCTTCGCGGCACAGGCGCTAGCGGTGCTGCGCGATGTCGGCTTGCCCGACGATGCGCCGCACGTCAATCCGCATGGCGGCGCAATTGCACTCGGCCATCCGCTGGGTGCTTCCGGCGCGCGACTGGTCACGACGGCGATGGTTCAACTGATCCGTAGCAAGGGCCGCTACGCGCTGTGCACGATGTGCATCGGCGTGGGTCAGGGCATCGCGCTGATCATCGAGCGGGTCTGACCTGCCGGATTACCCATCACTCATCGCACAAGGACATCACCATGCCGATTGCCCACAGCAACCAGACCAGTATTTTTTATACGACCGATGGCGACCCTGCCCTGCCCGCCCTGATCTTGTCGAATTCGCTCGGCACGGACTACACGATGTGGCAGGCGCAGGCCGATGCACTGAGTCCTTATTTTCAGGTGATCCGCTACGACACCCGTGGGCACGGTCGATCAGGCTGTCCGCCCGGACCATACCGGATGGCGCAACTGGGCGCTGACGTGATCGCCGTGCTCGATGCGCTTGGCATAGCGCGCGCCCATTTTTGCGGTATCTCGATGGGTGGCATGATCGCGCAATGGATGGGATTGCATGCATCCGGCCGGATCGACAAGCTGGTCATTGCCAATAGCGCCGCAAAGATCGGCAGCAGCGAAGGATGGCTGGCACGGGCCGCTGCGGTCAGAGCCGATGGCCTCGATGCCATTGCCGACGGTGCAGGCGCGCGCTGGTTTACGCCGGCATTCATCGCCCGACAACCCGGGCAAGTGGCCAGCCTCGCCGCCGGTCTGCGTGCGGGCAATGCCGAGGGCTATGCCAGTTGTTGCGAGGCGCTGGCAGAGGCCGACTACCGCGACCACATCCACGCGATACCGAACGCCACCTTGATCATCGCCGGACGCGATGATCCGGTGACGACCGAAGCCGATGCGCAATTTTTGCAGCAAGGGATTGCCGGTGCGCAAATGGCCGTGCTGCCTGCCTCGCATATTTCCAATATCGAGGCCGAGGCGGCCTTCACGCAAACGCTGGCCGATTTTTTGCGCGCGTAGTCGTCAAGGCAGGCTTACAGCACTTCCTTGACGTGCGGCACCTTCTCTTCGTCATACAAATCGTAAATGAGCGCCAGCAGGAATTGCAGGTCTTCTGACTGGTCCATCAGGCGCACGCTCATGATCACCGGCGAGACCGCGTTGCGCTCATTGAGTTCCAGATAGACCACGTCATTGCGCTGCAAATTTTTCAGGCTGCTCGGCACGATGGCGATTCCTTCGCTGGCGGCAATCAGGCCCAGCGCAATCTGCAGTTCCCGCACCTCGCGTATTTTTTCGGGCACCAGCGCGCGATCCCGGAACGCGTCCAGTACCTGGTCGGCGTAACTCGGTCGCGGTGCCTTCGGATAAATGATCAGGGTTTCGGTCACCAGGTCCTTCAGGCTGACCGGGTTCCCGGAGAGCGTCAGGGGATGCCCTACGGGTACCGCCGCCATCAGCCGTTCCTCGCGCAAGACGATGCGCCGCACGTTCGCATCCTCATGCTTGATGCGGCCGAAGCCGACATCGATCCGGCCTTCCTTCAAGGCCTTGATCTGTTCCATGGTCGTCATCTCGTGCAGGTCGAGTTCGATCGATGGATACAGACTTTTAAAACGCCGGATGATCTTGGGCAGCATGCCGTACAGCGTCGAGGCGACAAAGCCGATGGCCATCGTGCGCTCGATTTTTCCGACCCGCTGCGTCATCGCTTTCAGGTCTACGGTCCGTGCCAGCAACTGCTGCGCATGGGCGTAGAAAAACTCGCCGGCCTCGGTCAGCTTGAGCGGACGGGCGTCGCGGGCAAACAGGATGGTGCCCAATTCTTCTTCGAGTTGTTGAATTTGCCGGCTCAGCGGTGGCTGCGCCATGCACAGTCGCGCGGCGGCGCGCGTGAAGTTTTTCTCTTCGGCGACGGCGACAAAATAACGTAAATGACGCAGTTCCATCTTCATACCTTTCGAGTATGGAAAACCTACTAATTCAGTCTTGGACGGCCTAAACCAGCCCGCGTATCGTGCTCTTCACCCGAGCAATTATACGAAAAAAATATGATCACTTCGCTTGAAACCATCCTCGTCGACATCCCGACCATCCGTCCTCACAAGATGTCCGTGGCGACCATGCATGCACAAACCATGGTGCTGGTGCATGTGGTTTGCGACGATGGCATCGAAGGTTGGGGCGAGGCCACCACGATCGGCGGCCTCAATTACGGCGACGAAAGTCCGGAGAGCATCAAGGTCAATATCGACACGCATATTGCCCCGCTGATCATCGGCATGGACGCCCGCCACGTGGCAAAAGCCATGGCAAAAATCCGCAAGGTCATCCAGGGCAATCGCTTCGCCAAGTGCGCGATCGAAACCGCGCTGATGGATGCGCAAGCCCGCCGCCTCGGCATACCGCTGAGCGAATTGCTGGGTGGCCGCTTGCGCGACGAACTGCCGGTCGCCTGGACACTCGCCAGTGGCGACACGATCAAGGACATCGCCGAAGCCGAAAAAATGCTGGCGCTGCGCCGCCACCGGATCTTCAAATTGAAGATCGGCCTGCGTCCGGTGGCCGACGATATCGCGCATGTGCTGGCCATCAAGAAAGCGCTGGGCGACGACGTCAGCATCCGCGTTGACGTCAACCAGGCGTGGAGCGAACTCGATGCCGTCGTCGGTATCGCCGCGCTGGAAGCCGGCGGCATCGACCTGATCGAGCAACCGCTGCGGGCAGAAAACCTGGCCGGCATGAAGCGGCTGACCGATCGTTTTTCGGTCGCCATCATGGCCGACGAAGCCTTGCATGGTCCGCTCGATGCGTTTGCGATGGCCTCCCGGGGGACGGTCGATGTGTTCGCCGTGAAGATCACGCAATCCGGCGGACTGGTGCCGGCGCTGCAGGTCGGCAGCATTGCGCAACTGGCCGGCGTGAGCCTGTACGGCGGCACGATGCTCGAAGGTTCGGTCGGCACCGCCGCTGCGGCCCATGTGTTTTCGACCTTCGGCGAATTGCGCTTCGGGACCGAACTGTTCGGGCCCTTGCTGCTGACCGAAGAGATTCTGGTCGAGCCACTGATCTACAAGGATTTCATGTTGCAGGTGCCGGACAAGCCGGGCCTGGGTGTGGAAATCGATCGTGAAAAATTGCGGGCGATGCGCCGCAAATAATACAGATTAGACCTGTTCAAAGGAGAGTTAGCCATGCTGTTCCACGTAAAAATGACCGTCAATCTGCCGCTCTCGATGCCCGTCGACGAAGCCAATTTACTGAAAAAAACCGAGAAGGAACTGGCCCTCGCCTTGCAGGCCAGCGGCAAGTGGCGTCACCTGTGGCGCCTCGTCGGGCACTACGCCAACGTCAGTATTTTTGATGTCGACAGCGCCGAAGAACTGCACCAGCTGCTGACCAGCTTGCCGCTGTTTCCGTACATGCAGATCGAGGTCGCGCCGATGTGCCGGCATCCGTCATCGAACAAAGAAGATGACCGGTAAGTCGTCCCGTTTTAAGTTGTGCACAATTAAATTTATCCCAATCTTTCAGTAAACATCAGAGGAGACAACCATGACCCATACAGAAATCGAAGCGCTGGTAAAAGGCTTTATCGTTGATACCGCCACCGGCCCGGTCAATGCCCGCGTCCAGCAAGTCGTGCTGCGCCTGACCACCGATCTGTTCAAGGCCATCGAAGACCTGGATCTTCAGCCGTCCGAAATCTGGAAAGGCCTGGAATACATTGCCGAAGCCGGCATGACCCATGAGATTGGTTTGCTGGCACCGGGCCTGGGCCTGGAGCGTTTTGTCGATATCCGTTCCGATGAAGCCGAAGCCAAAGCCGGTCTGACCGGCGGCACCCCGCGGACCATCGAAGGCCCGCTGTACGTGGCCGGTGCACCGGTGAGCGCCGGTTATGCGCGCCTCGACGACGGCACCGAGAGCGACAAGGCCGAAGTCCTGTTCATGCAGGGCACGGTCTTCGACGCCAAGGGCCAGCCATTGCGTGGTGCCACGGTCGAAGTCTGGCATGCCAATCTGATGGGCAATTACTCGTTCTTCGATGCCTCGCAATCGGCCTTCAATTTGCGTCGCACCATCACCACCGATGACCAGGGCCGCTATCAGTTGCGCAGCATCCTGCCGAAGGGTTATGGCTGCCCGCCGAACGGCACCACGCAGCGCCTGCTGGATCAGCTCGGTCGTCATGGCCAGCGTCCGGCGCATGTGCATTTTTTTATCAGCGCCGACGGTCATCGCAAGCTGACTACCCAGATCAATATCGATGGCGATGAATACCTGTGGGATGACTTTGCCTTCGCCAGTCGCGAAGGCCTGGTGCCGGCGATCACGCGCATCAGCGCGCCGGACGAGCTGGCAAAAAAAGGCGTGGACCAGGCTTTTGCCTCGATCGATTTTGATTTCACGCTGTATGCCGATACGCCAGATGCACCGGCTGCCGAAGTCGAACGGACCCGC
Organism: Oxalobacteraceae bacterium IMCC9480; assembly: GCA_000195205.2. Lineage (GTDB taxonomy): Bacteria > Pseudomonadota > Gammaproteobacteria > Burkholderiales > Burkholderiaceae_D > Actimicrobium. The sequence continues at coordinate 7,626 of AEPR01000063.1, forward strand.
GTCAGCGCTTAAGCAAACCGACACGCTCAATCGATACAAGGTGGCGCGCTGCAAGCAGGCACGCCACCGTCTCAAGGCAAGGACACCCCATGATTCCCATTTACCCTGACACCACGCCAGCGCTCAAGAACATCGACGATTTCCTGGTCGAGGACAAGGAGCAAGGCGACTACCGGTTGCACCGCAGCGCCTTCACCGACGAGGCCTTGTTCGCCCTCGAAATGAAGCATATTTTCGAAGGCAACTGGATCTACCTCGCGCATGAATCGCAAGTGCCCGACAACAATGATTACTTCACCACGCAGATGGGTCGGCAGTCGGTCTTCATTGCGCGCAATCGTCAGGGTGAATTGAATGCCTTCGTCAATGCCTGCCCGCACCGCGGCGCGACATTGTGCCGTCACAAGCGCGGCAACAAGGCGACCTATACGTGCACCTTCCACGGCTGGACCTTCAACAACAGCGGCAAGCTATTGAAGGTCAAGGACCCGGAAGATGCCGGCTACCCGGATGGCTTCAACAAGGATGGCTCGCACGATCTGAAGAAGGTGGCGCGCTTCGAAAACTACCGCGGCTTCCTGTTCGGCAGCCTCAATGCCGATGTACTGCCGCTGACCGAATTTCTGGGCGAGGCAGCGAAGATCATCGACATGATTGTCGACCAGTCGGCCGATGGCCTGGAAGTCTTGCGCGGTGCGTCGACCTACACCTTCGACGGCAACTGGAAACTGCAAGCCGAAAACGGCGCGGACGGTTATCACGTCTCGGCCGTGCATTGGAATTACGCCGCCACCACCAACCGCCGCAAGGAAGAAACCGAAGCGCGCGAAGACAAGATCCGCGCGATGGATGCCGGCAAATGGGGCAAACAAGGTGGCGGCTTCTATGCCTTTGACCATGGCCATGTGCTGTTGTGGACCAAATGGGCCAACCCGCAAGACCGGCCGAACTTTTTGCGCCGCGACGAGTTCGCCGGCAAGTTCGGCGCTGCCACCGCCGACTGGATGGTCGAGCGTTCGCGCAACCTGTGCCTGTATCCGAACGTCTACCTGATGGACCAGTTCGGTTCGCAAATCCGGGTGTTGCGTCCGCTCTCGGCCAACAAGACCGAGGTAACGATCTACTGCATCGCACCGAAAGGTGAACCGGAAGCCGCGCGTGCACAGCGCATCCGCCAGTACGAAGACTTCTTTAATGTCACGGGCATGGCGACACCGGACGACCTCGAAGAATTCCGCGCCTGCCAGCAAGGCTATGCCGGCAGCGCCGCCGGATGGAACGACATGAGCCGCGGCGCGCAACACTGGGTCGAGGGTGCGGATGCCGCTGCGCAGGAAATCGGCCTGAAGCCGGTCATGAGCGGCATCAAGACCGAAGACGAAGGCTTGTACACGGTGCAGCATCGTTACTGGCACGACGTGATGAAAAAAGCGCTGAGCACCGACGGAGACCAGTCATGAGCGCCACGATTTCTCTGGTCGATATCAAGGCCTTCCTGTACCGCGAAGCCCGCCTGCTCGATGACAAGCAATGGGACGACTGGCTGGCGTGCTATCACCTCGACGCCGAATTCTGGATGCCGTCGTGGGATGACGACGACACGCTGGTCACCGATCCGCAACGCGAGATTTCGCTGATCTATTACCCGACCCGCCAGGGCCTGGAAGACCGCGTGTTCCGCATCAAGACCGAGCGCTCCAGCGCGACCATGCCGGACACGCGCACCTGCCACAACATCAGCAATGTCGAACTCGAAAAACAGGACGGCGCTGTCTGCACGGTGCGCTTCAACTGGCACACGCTGAGCCACCGCTACAAGACCGACTTCAGCTACTTCGGCATGTCGCGCTACGTCATCGATTTTTCGGGCGAGCGCCCGATCATCCTGAACAAATATGTCGTCCTGAAGAATGACTACATTCATCAGGTCCTCGACATTTATCACATCTAGGACAGGCATCATGAGCCACAACATTGCGCTGCAATTCGAGGACGGCGTTACGCGCTTCATCGCCTGCAAGAATGACGAAACCGTTTCCGACGCCGCCTATCGCCAGAAAATCAACATCCCGCTCGATTGCCGTGACGGTGCTTGCGGCACCTGCCGCAGCCTGTGCGAATCCGGCACCTACGCGATGCCGGCATCGAGCTACATCGACGACGCATTGACGCCGGAAGATGCGGCCAAGGGCTATGTGCTGGCCTGCCAGATGCGCCCGACCTCGGATTGCGTGATCAAGGTGCCGGCCTCGTCGGTGGCCTGCAAGACCGGCGTGTCGACCTATCCCGGCACCATCGCGTCGGTCGAGCATCTGTCGGACTCGACGATCCGGCTGGCGATCGCTCCCTGGAATGCAGAGAACCTGTCGTTCCTGCCCGGCCAGTACGTCAACGTCGAGATTCCCGGCACCGCCTTGCATCGGGCGTATTCGTTCAGCTCGGCACCCCGCGCCAGCGTCGCCACGTTCGTGGTGCGCAACGTGCCGCAGGGTCGCATGAGCGGATTCCTCAGCAACGAGGCGCAGCCCGGTGCGAAGATTGCATTCTCGGGACCGTACGGCAGTTTCTATTTGCGCCCGGTCACGCGGCCGGTCCTGTTCCTGGCCGGCGGCACTGGCATTGCGCCCTTCCTGTCGATGCTCGATGCGCTCGCCGGGACCGGCTCGACGCACGACATCCGCATGGTGTTCGGCGCAACCAATGACATCGACCTGGTCGAACTCGATCATCTCGACGCGATCAAGGCAGCGCTGCCGCAGTTCGATTACCGCACCTGCATTGCCGCCGCCGACAGCGTCCATCCGCGCAAGGGATACGTGACGCAGCACGTCGATGCCGGCTGGCTCAATGACGGCGATGTCGATGTGTATCTGTGCGGACCGGTGGCGATGGTCGACGCGGTGCGCAACTGGCTGGCAGAACTGGGCGTCAATCCGGCCAGCTTCCATTTTGAAAAATTCGCAGCCAGCGCGGGAGCATGATGATGCGGTCTCCATTGCGGTTCACCGACAAAGTCATCATCGTTACGGGTGCCGCACAAGGCATCGGCCGTGACGTCGCGATTGCCGCTGCGCAGGAAGGCGGACTGGTCGTGCTGGTTGATCGCTCCGGACTGGTCCATGAGGTCGCCGCTGAAATCACCGCAGCAGGTGGCCATGCCCTGGTCGTCAACGCCGATCTGGAAACCTACGCCGGCGCACAGCAGACCGTTGATGCGGCCTTGCAGGCCCATGGCCGCATCGACATCCTGGTCAACAATGTCGGCGGCACCATCTGGGCCAAGCCATTCCAGGAATACGCCGAAGCCGAAATCGAAGCCGAGATCCGCCGCTCGCTGTTCCCGACGCTGTGGTGCTGCCGCGCCGTGCTGCCGGCGATGATCGAACGCCAGCATGGCGTGATCGTCAATGTCTCGTCGATTGCCACGCGCAGCATCCACCGGATTCCGTACGCCGCCTCGAAGGGCGGCGTCAACAGCATGACGGCCAGCCTGGCTTTCGAGCATGCGCAGGACGGCATCCGCGTCAATGCCGTCGCCACCGGCGGCACCGAGGCACCACCGCGCAAAATTCCACGCAACGCCTCCGCACTGAGCGCGCAGGAAGAACTCTGGTACCAGGGCATCGTCGATCAGACCATCGCGTCGAGCCCGATGCATCGCTACGGCACGATCCGCGAGCAGGTCAACGCGATCCTGTTCCTGGCCTCGGATGAATCGTCTTACATCACCGGTACGGTCCTGCCGGTGGGCGGCGGCGACCAAGGCTGATGGACACGCTGCGCCGCGACAGTTCGGTCTCTGCCATCACCGCCGGTTTCCTGGCGGTGCTGATTTCGTACGCCGGTCCGCTGGTGATTTTTTTTCAGGCGGCGCGCGCGGCCAATATTTCTACCGACATGATGTCGTCGTGGGTCTGGGCGATTTCGATCGGGGCAGCGGTCTCGGGCATCTTCCTGAGCTGGCGCTTGAAAGTGCCGGTGGTGACGGCCTGGTCGGCACCCGGCACGGCCTTGCTGGTGACGCTGTTTCCGGCGATGACCATCGAGCAGGCCGTGGGGGCCTACCTCACCTGCGCGGTGGTGATTTTCCTGATCGGCATGTCGTCGCTGTTCGATAAGGTGGTGCGCCATATTCCGAAAGGGATTGCCGCCGGCATGATGGCGGGCATCCTGTTCCAGTTTGGCGTGGGTGCCTTCAAGTCGGCCAGCACGATGCCACTGCTGGCCTTCGGGATGATCGCGGCCTACCTCGTTTTCAAGCGGATCTTTCCGCGCTACGTGATCATCCTCGTGCTGCTGGCCGGCGCAGTGCTGGCGTCGTTGTCGGGCCAGTTTGATGTGCACACGATCGAATTACGGCTGGCCACCCCGACCTGGATCACGCCGCAATGGACCTGGAATTCGACCCTCGGTTTTGCGCTGCCGCTGGTGCTGGTCAGCCTGACCGGACAGTTTTTGCCGGGCATGGCCATCCTGCGGATTTCGGGTTACCAGACACCGGCCAGGCCGATCCTCATGACGGCTAGCCTGGCGTCGATGGTGGTGGCTTTTTTTGGCGGCATCACCATCGTGATTGCGGCGATCACGGCCGCGCTGTGCACCGGCAAGGACGCGCACGACAAGCCCGAGCGGCGCTACATCGCCGGCATCGCCAACGGTGTTTTCTATCTGATCGGCGGCACCTTCGCCGGCACCATCGTGCTGGTCTTTACGGCCTTGCCCAAAGAGTTCGTCGCGGTGCTGGCCGGGCTGGCATTACTGGGCGCGATCACCACCAACATCCTCGGCGCGCTGCACGAAGAAGAACACCGCGAAGCGTCGATGATCACTTTTCTGGCGACCGCATCGGGCATGATTTTTCTCGGTCTGAGCTCGGCGTTCTGGGGCATCGTTATTGGCGGTATTGCGTATGTGGTCCTCAATAAAAGCCGGGGGTCATAGGCGCTAACGTCAATGGACCGTAGGGTGGGCACGGCCTTTTGTGC
>AEPR01000062.1 GCA_000195205.2 Oxalobacteraceae bacterium IMCC9480
CCTGTCGAAGGAAGCCTGTCGAAGGCGCGCAGGCCGGTACGCCTTCGACAAACTCCCTTCGACAAGCTCCCGTCGACAAGCTCAGGGCGACCGGTGATAGGTGGTGCGATGTGAGCCCCCCTCAACCATCCCCCGCCCTACCCCCAATCAGGAAAAATACGCCTGCGATCCAAGCGTAATACCAACAATCATCATCACCGCAATCGCCAGCACGATCAGCAGCCGTCCGAACTTGGGCGAGCCATCGGATCCATCGGGTTGCTGTTCATCGGGATGCTCCATCGGATTAGGCAGCGGATTTTTCGGGGGGGTGGCGTTCATGCAGTCCTCATGGAATCAGAATAGTGGAGCCGGTCGTCTTGCGCGCTTCCAGATCACGATGGGCATTCGCGGCCTCGGCCAATGGATAGCGCTGGTTGATCTCGATGCTGACCTTGCCGCTCTCGACCATGCCGAACAGTTCGGCGGCCATGGCTTCGAGGTCTTCGCGTTTGGCGGCGTGCGAAAACAGCGTCGGACGCGTGATGAACAGCGAGCCGCGCGACACCAGTTCATTGAGCGTGAACGGCGGCACCGGACCGGAGGCGCTGCCGTAGCTAACCATCAGGCCGAGCGGCGACAGGCAATCAAGCGACTGGGTAAAGGTATCGGCACCGATCGAATCGTAGACCACCGGCACGCCCGCGCCGTTGGTGATTTCCTTGACGCGCTCGACAAAATTTTCAGTGTTGTAGTTGATGACGTGGGTGCAGCCGTGGGCTTTGGCCAGCGCGCCTTTTTCATCCGAACCGACGGTCCCGATCATCGTCACACCAAGCGCTCTGGCCCATTGACAGGCGATCAGGCCGACACCACCGGCAGCGGCGTGGAACAGGATGGTTTCGCCGCCGCGCAGCGGGAAGGTGCGACGGAACAGGTATTGCACGGTCATGCCCTGCAACATCATCGCGGCGGCGGTATCGAGGCCGATCGAGTCCGGTACGCGGACCAGGATGGCCGCCGGCATCACGCGCACATCGGCGTAGGCACCGGTCGGTCGGCCGGCATAGGCAACGCGGTCGCCGACTTTCAGATGCGTCACGCCGGCACCGACGGCTTCGATCACGCCCGCGCCTTCCATCCCGATACCGGCTGGCAGCGGCTGCGGATACAGGCCGGTGCGGAAATACACGTCGATGAAGTTCAGACCGCAGGCTTCCTGGCGCACGCGCGCTTCACCCGGACCCGGATCACCGACCTCGACGTCGACGTATTCCAGTACTTCCGGCCCGCCGGTCCTGAAAATGCGAATTGCTTTTGCCATGCTGATGCTCCTGATTATTTTTATGGTGGGCTGAGGGTGAAACTGAACGAGCGATACCGTATCACGCTTTTTTGCGGGACAACAGGTAGATCCCGGCCAGCACCAAACCGGTACCGGCCAGCTGGAAACCGGTGATCGGCTCGTCAAGGATCATCGCTCCCAGAAACAGCGTCGAGACCGGACCCACCATGCCGGCCTGCGACGCGGTGCCGGCACCGATGCGCGCCACCGCGAACATCGTCATCAGCACCGGCAGCACCGTACAGAAAAACGCATTGAACAGCGACAGCCAGTAGACCTCCATCGGCTGCACCAGCATGCCGGCCGGACGCAGCAAAAAGAACTGGCCGATGCAGGCCGCGCTCGAGACGCACATCGCATACGACACCAACCGCAGCACGCCAACCCGCCGCACCATTTCACCGGAAGCCAGCAGATACAGCGAGTACGACACGGCCGCACCGAGTACCAGCGACGCGCCAAGCAGCACGTTGGCACCGCCGGTGCGGGCATCGTGCACGAACACCAGCAGCATGCCGACGTACGAAATGAGCAGCGCGCCCCACTCGAGCGGGGTGATTTTTTTCTTCAGGAAGAGTGCTGAAATCAGCAGCACGAACGATGGCGTCAAAAACAATATCAGCCGTTCCAGGCCGGCGCTGATGTATTGCAGGCCAAGGAAGTCCAGAAAGCTCGACAGGTAATAACCCAGCAGGCCGAGCACCACGATGCGCCCGCGCTCGGCATTCGACAGCGACGGTTCGGTGCGCATTTTCCACAGCGCGATGACCAGAAAAAACGGTAGCGAGAACAGCATCCGGAAGGCAATCAGCGTGACCGCGTCGACGTTGTAGCGATAGATCAGCTTGGCCACGATGGCCTTGGTCGAGAACAGGATCGCGCCGGTCACGGCGATGGCCAGGCCGATCAGGAAGGTCTTGCGGGCAGCACTATCCGGCAGTGTCGTCATCCGCTTATTGCTTGTCGGGCTTGATCAGATGACCCAGCTTGGCAGCCTTGGTATCGAGGTAACGGGTATTGAAAGTGGTGCGTTCGACCAGCAGCGGAATGCGTTCGGCGACGTCGATGCCGAGCACAGCCAGCGCATTGATCTTGCGTGGATTGTTGGTCATCAGGCGCAGCGAGGTGATGCCCAGATGGGCCAGCATCGGCACCACCAGGCTGTAATTGCGCTGGTCCGGCAAAAAGCCCAATGCCTGGTTGGCTTCGACCGTATCGGCACCGCCATCCTGCAAATGGTAAGCGCGCAGCTTGTTGACCAGGCCGATACCGCGCCCTTCCTGACGCAAGTACAGCAGCACGCCGCGGCCTTCGTCGGCGATCTTCTTCAAGGCCGCTTCAAGCTGGGCACCGCAATCGCAGCGCTGGCTGAACAGCGCATCGCCGGTCAGGCATTCCGAATGCATCCGGGCCAGCACCGGGGCACCATCGCCGACATCGCCCAGCGCCATCGCCAGATGTTCCTTGCCGGTGGCAGCTTCCGTGAAGGCATGCAGGCGAAAGGTCGCCCAGGGTGTCGGCAGGTCGCAGGTGGTGGCGTATTCCAGCACGGCTTGGGGCAAGGCGCTGGTGGACTGGTCGAACTTATTTTGCGACATGGCACTTCTCACGGAGGGCAACTTCAATCAAAAAGCAAAGTCATCCGGCGGCCGTTTAGGGTCGCACCGGATACTTAACAGCCCGCAAGGATATCAGGCCAGCGCCGGATCGTTGCGACCGGCCTTAGTCGACCTGCTGAAATTGCTCGTGATCGAAGCGCAAATCGACCGCGCTGCCGGGGGCCAGCACCTGTGCCGGACTGCGGTTGAGCACGTCGACCATCAGCGCGCACCCGTGCGCCGTGACGTGATAGCGGACCACATTGCCGAGTAGCTGATGGTGCCGGACGATGGCCGGACAGCCCGCTGCACCTGCGCTGCCGGTGGCGTGCAGTTCAATCGATTCGGGCCTGATCGCCAGCTGGCCGTCGATCGGCAAACCCAGCACGGCGTCGGCCTGACGCGCATCGAGCAAGTTGACATTGCCGATAAAGCGCGCGACGAAGGCGGTGGCCGGCCGCGCATAAATCGTCTCGGCCGCGCCCTGCTGGACGATGCGCCCGCCATCCATGACGACGATGCGGTCCGACAGAATCAGCGCTTCTTCCTGATCGTGCGTGACGAAGATGGTGGTCAGTTTCAGTTGCCGCTGGATGCGGCGGATTTCTTCCTGCAGCATTTTGCGGATACGCGCATCGAGTGCCGACAGCGGCTCATCAAGCAGCAGAATGCGCGGCCGCACGACCAGCGCCCGCGCCAGCGCCACCCGCTGGCGCTGGCCACCCGACAACTGATGTACCAGCTTGTGTTCGTGGCCGCCCAGTTCGACCAGGGCGATGATGGCTTCGACCCGCTCCGTGATCTGGTCGGCAGGCAGGCGCTGCATCTTCAGGCCGAAACCGATATTGCCCAGCACGGTCAGGTTCGGAAACAGCGCATAACTCTGGAACACCATGCCGATGCCGCGCTGCTGCGGCGCGACCGTCGTGATGTCGCTGCCGGCCACATGGATCCGGCCCTGATCGGGCGCGGTCAGTCCGGCAATGCAGCGCAGCAGTGTTGACTTGCCGCAGCCGCTGGGGCCGAGCAGCGTGACCAGTTCGCCTTCGGCGACATCGAGGGCTATGTGGTCCAGCACGGTGGTCTTGCCGAAGGTCTTGGACAGACCGGTGACACGTAAATAATCCACTACAACTCCTATCGGGCTAGCCGGGTGGCAATCCAGGTCACGACCAGCGTGAACAGGAAATACGTCATCACGACCGCGCTGGTGAAATGGCCGCTGGTCGAACGCATCGTGTACAGATACACATTGAGGGTCTCGAAACGGCCGCCGACCAGCATGTTGGCAAACACGAATTCGCCCAGCAAAAACGAAAATGACAGGAACAGCGCGGCCATCAATCCCTTGCGGATATTGGGCAGCACCACACGCAAAAAAGCCTGCGGCGTGCTCGCGCCCAGCAAGTGCGCGGCATCCATCAGGTCACGCACATTGAGTCCCTGCAAACTGCTGGCCAGCGCCCGGTAAATGAAGGGCAGCACGATCGTGAAGTAGCAACCGACCAGCACCCACGGCGTGCCGACCAGCGGCACCGGCCCGTCGGCATACAGTTGCAGCAGGCCGACTGAGGACACCACCGGCGGCACTGCAAACTGCAGCAGGATCAGCAAGTTCATCCAGCGGTCCAGGCGCGGAAAATAATAGAACACGACGAAGGCGGCCGGTACGATCAGCACCGTCGCCAGCACCAGCGTGGCCACCGACACCAGCAGCGAATGGCCGAACGCGACCAGAAAACGCGGCTCGCGCAGCAGTGCCAGATACCAGTCGAACGTCAGGCCGTCCGGCAGCACAGTTGCCCCCCAGCGCTGTGACAGCGAATACAGCAGCGTCGCCAGAATCGGCATCCCGAGCAGGACCACCAGACTCGCCACGACCGTGCGGTGATAAGTGCTAGCGCGCATGGTGACTCCGTTTGAGTAGCCACTGGTTGACGCTGACCATCAGCACCATCAGCGCGATCAGCAGCACCGCCAGCGCCGCCGCCAGATTCGGTTCGAGAAAAATATCACCGGCCACCAGACTGGCAATACGGATCGTCACCAGGTTGTAGTTCGAGGTCATCAGTGCATACGCGCTGGCATACGCGCCCATCGCATTGGCAAACAGCAGAATGAAGGTGCCGAGCACCGCCGGCAGCAGCACCGGCAAGCCGATCAGTTGCCAGTAGCGCAGCCGTGATGCACCGAGCAGCGCGGCGCTGGCCTGCCAGTCATCATCGAGCGCATCGAAGGCCGGATACAGCAGCAGGATCGCCAGCGGAATCTGGAAATACGTATAGATCAGCGTCAGTCCGCCGCGCGAATACAGGCTGAAGTCCCCGAGCCAGCCCCACTCGCGCAGCAGCAGCGTGGCCGCGCCATTGGCACCGAGGATGATGATGAAGGCGAACGCCAGCGGCACGCCGCTGAGGTTGCTGGCCATGTTGGTGAAGGCCACCGTGATATCGCGCACGCTGCCATCGATGCGCCGGATCGAGGCCGCGCCGACCAGCCCGATCAGCAGGCCGGCCAGGCTGGAGCCGGTGGCAATCCACAGGCTGTTGCCAAAGGCCTGGCGGTAAAAGCTGGCGCCGAGAATCTCGATGAAATTGCCGAATGACCACGCGTCCTCGAAGCGCACGCTATTGAGCAGCACCCAGCCCGCCGGTGCCAGCGAAAACAAACCGGACACCAGCAGCAGCGGCACTAGCAGCAGCGCCGCTCGCCAGTGCGTGCGCAGGCTAGCGATCATGCAGACAGCAGCGCCGGATTGCTTGCCTTGTCGTGCGCTGCCCCGAGCAGGTCGGCCAGCACGCCGCACAGTTCGACCTGACGCGGTCGCGCCAGCGGATCGTGGCTGAAGCCGCTGCCCATCACGAACAGCGGCACTTGCCGTTCTTCGGGCAGCACGCCGCGATGGGTGTGATCGCGGTTCATGCCATGGTCGCTGGTGACGACAACCTGATAACCGGCCGCCAGCCAGCCCGGCAATTGCGTCGACAGCGCATTGTCAAAACTGCGCGCGGCATTGCGGTACTGGCCGCTGTCGCCACCGTGGCGATGACCGGCATCGTCGGTATTCATCGGATGGATCAGCAGAAAATCCGGGTCGTGCCGCCGGCGCAGGATCTCGGCGTCCAGCAGCAGGTGATCATCCGGATAGCTGTCGGCGTGATAGAACACGCCGTGCTGAATCGGCAGGCTGTCATCGTCGGTGAAGCGGTCGCGCACCGGTTCGTACGGCGAGCGGTTGTACAGTTCGCTGATCCAGTGATACGCCGCTGCCGCCGTCGTGCCACCGGCCGCGCGTGCCAGATGAAAGATGCTGTCGTGGTGCGACAGCCGCGTGACCTGGTTATGCACCACGCCGCTGTCGACCGGCCGCACGCCGGTCAGGATGCATTCGTAGAGCGGACGCGACAGCGACGGCAGTTCGCATTCCATCCGGTACAGGCTGGCTTGCCCGGCCTCGCACAGTCCCTGCAAAAAACCCATGCCGTCGTAGGCCGACTGCCAGGCCAGTCCGTCGATCAGGACCAGGATGACTTTGTTGTTCATGTCGGGCTCACTTGTTGAACATCATGACTTGCTCCTGCCACTGGCGCGGGATGGCGCGGGTGGTTTTTTCCCATGCCGCGAAATCCTGGATCGGCTTGGCGTTCTGGTATTGCGCTGCCGGCAGCATCTTGTCCTGCACGTCTTTCGGCATCACGACATTGCTGCGGATCGGGCGGGCATGACCGCGCGCCAGATTGATCTGACCTTCGTCACTGAAAATCAATTCGCGCATCAGCTTGGCCGCATTCGGATGTTTGGCGTGCTTGTTGATGATGGTCGTGTAACCGGCCACCAGCGAACCATCCTGCGGAATCGAGACCGTGAACTGGCTGGCATCGATCTTGTCGCGGTAACTGAGCGCATTGAAATCCCACAGCAAGGCGACTTCGACTTCGCCTTTTTCCATGTTGGCGATGCTCGGATTGGTCAGCGACAAGCGTCCCTGACGGGCCAGTTCGGCGAACAGCTTGTAGGCCGGTGCGAGGTTTTTTTCATTGCCGCCAAACGCCAGCGCCGCAGCCAGTACGGCGCTATTGGCTTGCGAGGCAACGCCGACTTCACCGACCGTCACGCGGTAGGTCCCGGACAGCAAATCTTTCCAGTTCTTCGGCGGATTTTTGACCAGCTTGTTATTGCTGATGAAAGCCATCGTGCCGGTGTAGGCGAGCATCCAGTGGCCGTCGCCATCCTTGGCCCAGGCCGGGATCTCGTTCCAGGTCGACGGCTTGTACGCTTGCGTGACGCCCTTGGCCACGGCGATCGGTCCGAACGAATGACCGACATCGCCGATGTCGGCCGAGGCATTGCTTTTCTCGGCATCGAACTTGGCGATTTCCTGCGCCGAACTCATGTCGGTGTCCTGATGCGTGATGCCGTATTTGGACTCCATCGCGGCCCACGACTGCTTCCAGTTGGCCCAGTCGGGCGGCATGCCGACGCTGTTGACGGTGCCTTCTTTTTTGGCAGCGGCTATCAGTGCATCGAGTGATTGCTGGGCGCTAGCGG
>AEPR01000061.1 GCA_000195205.2 Oxalobacteraceae bacterium IMCC9480
GTTGAAACTGGCTGCTCAGGAGAATATCCGGGAAACCATGTACGCCGAGGTATTGACCCTGATTGCAAGTTACGAATCAGGTATTGCGCATGAGCTGGAACAAGAGTCAGTCCGGCTGGAACGCATGCTGACCCAAAAAGAGGCCGAAGTCCTGTTTGCGCAGTTTGAAAAACATCCCTTATTTCGGCCGTTGATTCTCGATGCACGTACAAAAATGGCTAGCCGGGATCTGGGGTTTCGCGATGCCTTGCATCACAAACTGGTGGCTTATATTCAGTCGGTACCCGCCGCTGATTTCGAACGCTTTTTAGGTGATACCAGCAAGACTTTGGAAGCGCGTCTTAGTGACCCGGAAACGCTGGCCGTATTCAAGCGCTTGAAAGATCGTTGAGCATGGACGAGCACGAAGGCTTGCGATTTTTCTACTTTGATACTGCTCATGCCGTCCGTGTTCATGACTGGATTATTCAACATTCAGGTGGGCTGTCAGGTACGAAAGATCCGCATCACATCGAAAGCCCGCTGTCGCATATTCAAAACGATGACTATTACCCCGGAGTGGTGAAGAAATTAACCCACCTCGTATTTTCTATTAACAAGAACCATGCCTTCAACGATGGAAATAAACGTTCATCCATTGCACTGGGTGCGTATTTTCTGGAGCTGAATGGTTACGACTATGCGGTGACTCGCTTCGTGCGTGAAATGGAAAACATCGCCGTCTGCGTCGCCGCCAATGCCATCAATAAAGATTTGCTTGAGGCTGTCATCGGCTCCTTGCTTCACGAAGATGAATTCCCGGAGGCACTGAAACTGGATATTATTGCCGCATATACAAGTTTCAACCGAACGCTAGGGATTCAAAAATGAGCAACTTCGCCTTCCTCCAGTCCGAATGGCCGTCCCTGCACAGCGCAGCCACCAAGGCCGAAGGAATGGCGAACACCGATGCGCGTACTTCCTGCTTCTACGCCCGCCGCACCCTGGAGCTGGCCATGGCCTGGCTCTACAAGCATGACCCGGCGCTGCGCCTGCCGTACCAGGATCACTTGAGCGCTTTGATCCACGAACCCGGCTTCCGGACTGCCGCGGGCGATGCCGTATTCACCAAGGCCAAGCTCATCAAGGACCTGGGCAATCTGGCCGTGCACAGTACCCGCACCATCCTGCGTACCGACGCCGGCACCGCCACCCGCGAGCTGTTCCATGTGTGCTACTGGCTGGCGCGCACCTATGGCCAACGGGCACGGCCCGCGCCCGACCTGCGCTTTGATCCCGGCCTGATTCCGGTGCCGACTTTGGCGACGACCCCGTCGGCCCAGTCGGTCGATCAACTGCAAATGCTGGAAAAGCAATTGCGCGAGCGAGACGAAAAGCTGTCGGTACTGTTATCCGCCAGGACCAAGCTGGATGATGAACTGCAAGCGCTGCGTGCCGAAGTCGCCGCCGTCAAGAAAGCCAACACCGCCCAGCCCGACACGCACGATTACTCCGAAGCCCAAACCCGCGATTACTTCATCGACCTGCTGCTCAAGGAGGCCGGATGGCAACTGACGAAGCTGAACATTGAAATCGAAGTCAGCGGCATGCCCAACAGCCAGGGCAAGGGTTTCGTGGACTATGTGCTGTGGGGCGACGACGGCAAACCGCTGGCGCTGGTGGAAGCCAAGAGCACCCGCAAGGATGCCAAGGTGGGACAGCAGCAGGCAAAACTGTATGCCAATTGCCTGCAAGCACAATACGGCCAGCGCCCCGTCATCTTTTATTCCAACGGTTATGAACACTGGATCTGGGACGATGCCAGCTACCCGCCGCGCGCAGTGCAGGGCTTTTTCAAGAAGCAGGAACTGGCGCTGCTGATTCAGCGCCGCACCAGCCGCAAGAAACTGGCCGAGGCAGTCATCAACCCCGCCATCATCGAGCGCTATTACCAGAACCGTGCAGTGCGCCGCATCGGTGCCACCTTTGAAGCGGACAATCAACGCAAGGCCTTGCTGGTGATGGCCACCGGCAGCGGCAAGACGCGCACGGTCATCGCGCTGGCGGACCTGCTGATGCGCTGCAACTGGGCCAAGCGCATCCTGTTTCTGGCTGACCGGGTCGCGCTGGTGAAACAGGCGGTCAACGCTTTCAAGACGCATCTGCCGGATTCGTCACCGGTCAATCTGGTGGCAGAGAAGCACACCGATGGCCGGGTCTTTGTCTCGACCTATCCGACCATGATGGGCCTGATCGATGACGCCGCCGATGGTCAGCGTCGCTTCGGTGTCGGGCATTTCGACCTCATCATCATCGACGAGGCGCACCGCTCGGTGTATCAGAAGTACCGCGTCATCTTCGATTATTTTGATGCGATGCTGGTCGGCCTGACCGCCACGCCCAAGGATGAAATTGACCACAACACCTACGGATTATTCGATCTGGAAAGTGGCGTGCCGACCGATGTCTACGGGCTGGAAGAAGCGGTGAGTGAGGGTTATCTGGTGCCACCCCGCGCGATGTCGGTGCCGCTCAAGTACCAGCGCGAAGGCATCCGCTACCAGGAGCTGTCCGATGACGAGAAAGAGCAATGGGATGCGCTGGAATGGGATGAGGACGGCAACATCCCCGATGCGGTCGAATCGGCCGCGCTGAACAAGTGGCTATTCAATACCGATACGGTGGACAAGGTGCTGGGTCACCTGATGACCCGGGGCGAGAAAGTGGCTGGCGGCGACCGCCTCGGCAAGACCATCGTCTTTGCCAAGAACAATGCCCACGCCGACTTTATTGCGGAGCGTTTCAATAGCAACTACCCGCATTACAAAGGCGCTTTCGCGCGCGTCGTGACCTACAAAACCGAGTATGCGCAAAGCCTGATCGACGAGTTTTCGATCAAGGAGGGCATGCCGCATATTGCCATTTCGGTCGACATGCTCGACACCGGGATCGACGTTCCGGAGGTCGTCAATCTGGTGTTTTTCAAGGTGATCCGCTCGAAGACCAAGTTCTGGCAAATGATCGGTCGCGGCACGCGGCTGTGCCCGGATTTGTACGGACCGGGGCAGGACAAGCAGTTTTTCAATGTCTTCGACTATTGCCAGAATCTGGAGTTTTTCAATCAGGAGCTACCGCCAGAAAATGGCAGGGCGCCGGTGCCACTGGGCACCCGGCTGTTTCGGGCGCGGCTGGACATGGTTGCTGCGCTGGACAACCGGCATGCTGCAGGAATCGAAGTGGCCGAGGTCCGGGTTGCCTACGGCGACCAGCTCACCGACGAGCAGTTACGCACTGAACTGACTAGCTTTTTGCATCAGCAGGTGGCGGCCATGAACCTCGATAATTTTGTGGTCCGGCCCCGGCGCAAGTCGGTAGAAAAATTCGCCAGGCTGGCGTCCTGGCAGACGCTCGATAGCGACAGCCTGCAAGAGTTGAGCGAACAGGTGGCGGACTTGCCTACGGCCTTGCTGGACAACGATGAAGAGGCCAAGCGCTTCGACATGCTGGTGCTGCGCACGCAACTCGCCGTTTTGCAGGCGCAACCGGACTTCATGGGGCTGCGTGCAAACATGCAGGCGATTGCCAGCGCACTCGAATCGCAGGAATCCATTCCCGCCATCAAGGCGCAGATGGTGCTGATCCAGCTGGTTGCCAGCGACGAATGGTGGGAGGACGTGACTATTGCCATGCTGGAATCGGCCAGGAAAAAACTGCGTGCACTGATCAAGCTGATCGAGAAGAGCAAGAAGAACATCGTCTATACCGATTTTGAAGACGAGCTCGGCGAGTGCACGACGATCGTCTTGCCGGGTGTCAGCACCGGCATGAATCTGGCCAGGTTCAAGGACAAGGCGCGCCAGTTCCTCAGAGCGCATGACAGCCATCTGTCCTTGCAGCGCCTGCGCCGCAACCAGCCGCTGACCGCCAGCGACTTGGATGAACTAGGCAAGATGCTGCTGCAAGCCGGTGGTTCGGCCGCGCTGATCGAGCAGGCGACCGAACAAAGCCACGGCCTGGGTGTGTTCATCCGCTCGCTGGTCGGGCTTGAGCGTGAAGCCGCGCTGCTGGCCTTCAATGACTTTATCAACGGCAGTACGGCGACACCGAACCAGATCGAGTTCATCGACCTTGTCGTGCAGGAGCTGACCCAGAACGGGGTGATGGCGGCCGACCGGCTGTACCAAACGCCGTTCATCGACATTAACCCGCAGGGACCTGATGGGATTTTTCCTTCGGCGCAGGTGGATCAACTTATCCGGGTCCTGTCGGACATTCGGCTGCGGGCGGTAGGGTGATACCCGTCGCACTGACCAACCCTGCGGCGCGCATTGCATCCGCATCATCGAACAGGCTATGTGACGCCAATACGCGTTGTGCGAACGAAGTGTCGACGTCTTGTGCGACATGCCCGGGATGGTGGCCGCCAACTTATCACTGACGCCGGGCAGCAAGGGTGGTGTGTCTATCGGTGGTGGCATCGCGCCGCGACTGGGTGCGCGGCTTTGCTGCCTCCGGATTTCGCCCGTGTTTCGAGGACCATGGCCAGCTATTCGCCAATCTGCCTGCCATTCCGGCTGGCCCGAGTTGCCAGCTGCTTAGTTTGTTTACATTTGCTAGGGATAGACGGCTCGTCGGTGGGGAGGGCAGTGAATTTTCCCTGTCCTCGGCCTTGTCCGGACGAATATCCCGAGTATTTTCCACATTGGATGTACTTTTGGTGATTTTCTTGATAAGTTCCACGCTAGCATTTGTAAATAAACTTAAGAAGTCACTTTAATAGCGAGAATTCATCGCCGTAGCCGGGCACCTTGCCAGGTATCAGGAAGGCTTCAGTGAAGCGCTATTGTGTAATGCATGTTTGTTTGGCCCTGTCGGGTACCAGTCCGCTTCCGTGTGACTGCTACCTCTGGCTACGCCGTGCATAGAATACTGGCGGACATCGTCACACCAACCGCAACAGGGACGGGACTCTTGAAAGCCGGTGCTGACGGACCTTTGAACAGCCTCATGGAGGCGGCAGGCGATGCGGTGTTTTGCCTCGATGATCGAGGCCGGATTCTGTACGTTAGCCAGCGTGCCCTGGAATTCGTCGGCACGGGCGTCAGCATCCTTGGCTGGTTTCTGTCGGAGCTGGCACCGCTGAGTGACCGCCTGATCATCAGCCTGGCCATTACCCAGGCGCTCGAATCCGGGCGTTCCGGCAAGATCAATACCCGCATCAACACGCGCAAGTCATCCATGTGGTTCGAACTGCAGCTGACTAATTACGTGACGCCGGAAGGCACGACTGCGCTGCTCGTGGTCGGGCGCGATATTTCGGTCCAGCAAGACACCGAAGAGCGCTTGCGTCACATGGCCACCCACGATGCGCTGACCGGCTTGCCGAATCGTTCCTTGCTGTCGGATCGCTTGCAGATGGCGATCGCGCAGGCCAAGCGCACCGGTCGCGGATTTTCGGTGCTGGCGCTGGATCTTGACCGCTTCAAGAAAGTCAACGATGCGCTCGGGCACCTGGTCGGCGATACCTTGCTGCGGGTGGCGGGCGAGCGCTTGCGCGAAACCTTGCGCAATGTCGATACGCTGGCCCGCGTCGGCGGTGACGAGTTCGTGGCAGTCCTGCCAGGTGCGGTCAGCGAGGCAGAAATCCAGACGGTCGCGCGACGCATGATCGCGAACATGCAAGTGCCGTTTGAAATTCAGGGGCACACGCTGTACGTCGGTGCCTCGATCGGTGCGGCCACGTATCCGGATCATGGCGACGATGACGTCAAGTTGCTCAGTCACGCCGACACTGCGATGTGCCATGCCAAGGAAACCGGCAAGGCCCGCTGCGTGGTCTACAACCCGCAAAAATTCAATCAGCAGGAATACGACGTCTCGATGGAGGCGGCGATGTTCGACGCCGTGCGCAATGGCGAATTTTTCCTGCACTACCAGCCCATCGTCGACGCCGTGACCTGCCAGGTGCTGGGTTTCGAAGCGCTGATGCGCTGGATGCGTCCCGAGCTCGGACCGGTGCCGCCATCGCAATTCATCCCGATGGCGGAAAGCAATGGGCTGATCAACTTGCTGGGAGCCTGGGCGCTGCGCTCGGCCTGCATGCAGATCAAGCGCTTCCAGGAAGTGGCCGGCCGGCCCTTGTACGTGTCGGTCAATGTCAGCCCGCGCCAGTTCCGCAATGACCAGTTCCTGGGCGTGATGGACAATGCGCTGAGCATGTCCGGTCTGGCCGGCTCCGAACTGCTGCTCGAAATTACCGAAGGCATCCTGATGTCGGATCCCGAGCATGCCGAGGCAATGCTCAACCAGATCAGTTCCCGCGGCGTGAAGATCGCCATCGATGACTTCGGTACCGGTTACTCCTCGCTGGCTTACCTGAAGCGCTTTCCGATTTCCACCCTGAAAATCGACCGGGCCTTCGTGCAGGACTTGCCGGAATCGGTCAAGGACGCCGCGATCTGTAATGTCGTACTGAGCCTGGCCAGTCATCTGAATTTATCCACCGTCGCCGAAGGCGTCGAAAACGCGGCCCAGCTGGAGTTCCTCGCACGTCAGGGTTGCACCCTGATCCAGGGATATTTCACCGGCCGTCCGATGTTGCCGGAGGCGGCCATCACCTTGCTGCAGACGGCTGCCGTGCCCGCGCCATCGTTGGTCAAGCGGGTGCTGACACCATGAGCGACAAGCCGGCCGATTCCGAACAGACGTTGCAACTGCTATGGACGCGCGTGCGTCAGCGCGGCGACCTGCCGGGATTTTCCAAGGTAGTCAGCTCTATCCTGGCGGCCATGCGTGGCGAGGATGATCGCGATTTCAATATGGCCAGCACCGTGCTGTCGGACCCGGGACTGACGCAAAAGGTGCTGCGTCTGGCCAACAGCCCGATGTACGCGGTCTTCGGCCGCGATATCAACACCGTCTCGAAAGCCGTCGTGGTGCTGGGTACCGATGCAATAGGCCACCTGGCGCTGGGCGTGAAGCTCATTGATGGCTTGTCGGTCGCCTCGGCGGATTCGGCATTGGCCCGTGGCGAAATGGAAAAAGCCGTCCTGTCGGGCCACATCGGACGCCAGGTCGCCGCCGGTGCCAGCACCCGCGATGCCGAAGAAGCGGTGGTGTGTTCGATGCTGCACGCACTGGGCCGGATGATGGTGGCTTTCTATCTGCCTGAAATGTGGCAGCAGATCACCACCGGAGGCGGGATGGAGCGCGCGCGTCATGTGCTGGGACTTGGCCTGGACCAGATCGGCCGGATGGTGGCGCTGCGCTGGGGCTTGCCCAACACGCTGGTCGACACGCTCAAGGACCTGTATCCGAGTGCCCTCGACGAACCGCTGGACCACAATGCCTGGCTGGCCGCGGTGTCGACGATGTCGCTGTCCTGTGCGGATGTCCTGTTTGCAGAAGCGCCGGATAGTCCCGAGCTGGCCGCCGCGCTCGCCAGGATTACCGAAGATTACGCCGGCATGCTCGGAGTCGATGCGAGCCAGTTATTGCTGGCCGTGGAAACCGCCCAGCAAGCCGCGCGCGACGACGGCGCGACCGCGTCCCGGCCGCAGCGTCCCGCCGGCGCGGCACCGGTGGCGACCGCCGCCGCTGCCGTCAGCGGCAAACCTGCTGATGCCGCGCAATTGCTGGCGCGCGGCGTTGCCGATCTGCGCGAACTGAGCCTGACATCGAGCAATGCCCAATTGATGACAATGGCGCTGGAACTCCTGTTCAAGAGCCTCGGTTTCAGTCACGGCGCGCTGTTCCAGCGCATCGTGAAAGACGGTCGCTACCAGGCGCGTATGTGTCTGGGCGGCAAGCTGCAAGAGATCGCTGCGCGCTTGACGTTCGAGGATGCCTACCAGCCCGATGTGTTTCATGCGGCGCTGGCCAATGACAAGATGATCTTTGTCGAAAACGCCCGCGATCCGGCCTTCATCAACAAGTTGCCGCGCTGGTGGAAAGACGCATTGCCGACCACCCGCAGTTTCGTCGTGATGCCACTGACCATCAATCGTTCGCCGATCGGTTTTCTGTACGGCGACTGGGATATGAGTGTCGCGCCATCGAAGGTCGAGGCCGCCGAGGTCGTGCCGATGAATGAATTGCGTGCCTTGCTGGTGCGCGCCTTGCAACCGCAGCGTCCGGTCGAACCGACCTGGAACCGCCGATAGTCCCGGCGTTGATCGGCGGTGCCGATTCCGCTATCGTGAACGCCCGATAACCGAAAGACAGGCCCCGATCGATGTCGTCCATTTTTCCCATCCTGCACACGGCACGCCTGACCCTGCGCGAGATCGTCCCGACCGACGCCGACGCGCTATTCCTGATTCACTCCGACGCCCAGACCATGCGCTGGTTCGGCATCGATGCGCTCACCGAGCGCAGTCAAGCCGATCAGATGGCGGCCATGTTCGCGGGTTGGTTTCCAGCCGGGACAGGCGTGCGCTGGGGCATCGTGCGCAACGAAGACGGGGCGCTGATCGGCACCGGCGGCTTGTTTCGCTGGAATAAAAGCTGGCACAACTGCATGCTGGGTTTCGAATTGTCGGCTGCGATGCAACGCCACGGTTACATGCGCGAAGCTGCCAGCGCCATCCTCGATTACGGGTTTTCGCACATGGACTTGCATCGCATCCAGGCCGAAAGCCACGCCGACAACGCGGCCTCGATCGGCTTGCTGACCCGGCTTGGATTTCGCTTCGAAGGCGTGCATCGCCAGCAAGCCCGCTGGGCCGGCCAGTTCCACGACCTCAATTGCTATGCCTTGCTGCAGCAGGAATGGCAGGCATGAGCGGCATCGTGCCTATCCATCTGTTCAATGGTTTTGCCAATCCCTACGGCGGCAGCGAGCTCGAGACCCTGGCCGTGTTCGAGCTGCTGTCGCAGACCGGTCCGGTCACGCTGTGGGCGACCTCGTCGAGAGCCTCGCCGGTATTGCTGTCACGCTATCCGATCAAGCGGATAGCACCATGGCGCGGTCAGGTGCCGGATGGCGGCAACTACGTCTTTTTCGGCGCGCACTGGCGCAACCGGCTCTGGCCGATGGTGGCAACACCGCCGCGCCGGCTGATCTATGTGTTCAACACCTTCCATCCGAAAGTCCTCGCGCTGACTGCGCGCGGCCCGGGGCTGCGCCCTTGGCCGCGCACCGAATACGTCCTGATTTCCGCGTTCCAGAAAAAAATGCTCGGTATCGAAGGCGAAATCCATCCCTCACCGATCGACATCAAGCGATTTCATCCGCGCCCGCCATCACCCGATCAATTCGCGCCCGCCGCGCGTCCGCTGGTCGTCGGCCGGCTCAGCCGCGACACCGCCGACAAGCACGACGCGCAAGACCTGGCCTTGTACCGGACCTTACCCGCTGAGGGCTGGCAGGTGCGTCTGCAAGGTGCCACCAGCTTGCGGGAGCAGCTACCCGCCGATCCGGCGCTGCAACTGACGCCCGAAGGATCGGTCGACGCGGCCGACTTCCTGCGCGGCCTCGACGTGTTCTACTACCGCACCGGCGACCATGTCGAAACCTTCGGCCGCGTCGTCTTCGAAGCAATGGCCTGCGGTGTACCCGTCGTCTGTCACCGCCATGGCGGATACGCCGATCACATCCGCCACGGCGAAAACGGCTTCCTGTTCGACACCACCGACCAGGCCGCCGCCATCCTGCACCAACTCCGCCACGACCCCGCATTGCGCACCTCAGTCGGCACTAACGCCCGCCGCACGGTAGAAGACATGTTCAGTCCGTCTGCCCTACAAGCACGCATGACATTCTTCCGCAGCTAAAAAACAATTGGGGTCAGAGTCGATTTATTTTTTATCAAATAGGGTCAGAGTCGATTTATTTTTTCGCAAGCTCCAGAATAATTAGGGTCAGAGTCAATTTAATTTGCTGGAATGCCTTTAAAATTGAGCCTCTCCGTCACTTTTTCTTCCCTGCCATGGCCCGACTTCCCCGTCTCGTCGTTCCCGACCAGCCCCATCACATCATTCAGCGCGGCAACGACCGCCGGGTGATTTTTCGCGATGATGATGATCATCGGATTTTTCTGGCCTGGCTGGCGGATGCCGCCCGTCAGTTCAAGGTAGCCATCCACGCTTACGTGCTGATGCCCAACCACTTGCACCTGCTGGCATCGCCGGCGGACAAGGATGGCCTGAGCCGCATGATGCAATGGGTAGGGCGCCATTACGTGCCGTATTTCAATCGCAAATACGAGCGCGTCGGCACCTTGTATCAAGGGCGCTTCAAGGCGACCGTGATCGATTCCGAGCGCTATCTGATGACTTGCTGCCGCTATATCGAGCTCAATCCGGTGCGCGCCGCATTGGTGAGCGATCCTGCCGACTTCCCGTGGTCAAGCTATGCCCATCACGTCGGCACGTCTCCCAATGCGCTCATTAGCGACCATGGCTTGTATTGGGCGCTCGGCAATACGCCTTTCGAGCGCGAAATTGCTTATCGGGAATTGGTGCGGCAAGGCTTGAGTTCGGAAGAGGTCACGACGCTGACGGATTCCACGCTTAAAGGATGGGCGCTCGGTTCCAGCCAGTTCCGCACGACGCTGGAAAAAACCGTCCAGCGTCGGGTTGGACCGGCACGGCGTGGCCGCCCGCCCAGGCCCGATCCGGCAGAAGAGCACGAGCCGGAATAGTGCAGTCTGCACCCGGACAGTGCCGCCGCCGGATTGACTCTGTCCCCATTTAAAAAAAGATGAGGCGAATGCTGAATTTAAATTGACTCTGACCCTAATTAAAGAGGTTGCGCACATTTTTGTGCTGCACTATCCTTAGCCCTCAATTTCGTCGGGCAGGGAGAATCGCTATGCAATCACAAGGTCTGTACGACCCATCCAACGAGCACGATGCCTGCGGCGTCGGCTTTATCGCCCATATCAAGGGTAACAAGAGCCACTCCATCGTCGAGCAAGGCCTGCTGATCCTGAAGAATCTGGATCACCGGGGTGCGGTCGGGGCGGACAAGTTGATGGGTGATGGCGCGGGTATCCTGATTCAGGTGCCGGACCAGTACTACCGCGAAGAGATGGCCGTGCTCGGTGTCGAGCTGCCACCGCCCGGTGAGTACGGTGTCGGCATGGTGTTCCTGCCAAAAGAAAACGCGTCGCGCATTGCCTGCGAGCAGGAAATCGAACGCTCGGTCATGGCCGAAGGCCAGGTTGTGCTGGGCTGGCGCGATGTGCCGGTCGATATCACGATGCCGATGTCGCCGACCGTGCGCGACAAGGAACCGGTGATCCGCCAGATCTTCATTGGTCGCGGCCCGGACATCATGGTGACCGATGCGCTCGAACGCAAACTGTATGTGATCCGCAAGTCATCCGGCCACGCGATCCGCGCGCTGAACCTGCTGCACGGCCAGGAGTTTTTCGTGCCGTCGATGTCGGCCCGTACCGTGGTCTACAAGGGTTTGCTGCTGGCGGATCAGGTCGGCGTGTATTACAAGGATCTGCAAGACCCGCGCTGCGTCTCCGCGCTGGCGCTGGTGCATCAGCGTTTCTCGACCAATACCTTCCCGGAATGGCCGCTGGCCCACCCGTATCGCCTGATCGCCCACAACGGCGAAATCAATACCGTCAAAGGCAATTTCAACTGGATGCGCGCCCGCGAAGGCGTGATGAAGTCGTCCGTGCTGGGTGATGACCTCAAGAAATTGTTCCCGCTGATCTATGAAGGCCAGTCCGATACCGCCAGCTTCGACAATGCGCTCGAACTGCTGATCATGGCCGGCTATCCGATCGCCCAGGCGATGATGATGATGATTCCGGAAGCCTGGGAAAATCACACCACGATGGACGACAACCGTCGCGCCTTCTACGAATACCATGCCGCAATGATGGAACCATGGGACGGCCCGGCCGCAATGGCCTTCACCGATGGTCGTCATATCGGCGGCACGCTGGACCGCAACGGTTTGCGTCCTGCGCGCTACATCGTCACCGACGATGATCTGGTGGTGATGGCGTCGGAGTCCGGCGTGCTGCCGATTCCTGAATCGAAGATCATCCAGAAATGGCGTCTGCAGCCGGGCAAGATGTTCCTGATCGACCTCGATGCGGGTCGCATCATCGGCGACAAGGAATTGAAAGATACCTACGCCAATGCCAAGCCGTACAAGCAGTGGATTGCTTCGGTGCGGATCCGCCTCAATACGCTCAAGGCCGAGCCGGTCGAGCCAGCCTCGACGCTGCCGCTGATCGATCGCCAGCAATTGTTTGGCTATACCCAGGAAGACCTGAAGTTCCTGATGTCGCCGATGGCCGCTAACGGCGAAGAGCCGACCGGTTCGATGGGCAATGACTCGCCGCTGGCCGTCATGTCCAACAAGAACAAGACGCTCTATCACTACTTCAAGCAGTTGTTTGCGCAAGTGACCAACCCGCCTATCGATCCGATTCGCGAAGCGATGGTGATGTCGCTGGTGTCGTTCATCGGTCCGAAGCCGAACCTGCTCGATACCAACAACATCAATCCGCCGATGCGTCTCGAAGTCACCCAACCGGTGCTCGATTACAGCGATATCGCCAAGCTGCGCAACATCAGCGCACACACGGGTGGCAAGTTCAAGTCGCATGAACTTAACATCTGCTACCCGGTTGCCTGGGGCAAGGAAGGCATCGAAGCACGCCTGGCCTCGCTGTGCGCGAAGGCCGTCGATGCCGTTCACTCGGGTCACAACATCCTGATCATTTCGGACCGCAAGGTCGATGGCGAGCAGGTCGCGATTCCGGCTCTGCTGGCGACGTCCGCCATCCACTTGCATCTGGTCAGCAAGGGCTTGCGCACCTCGACCGGCCTCGTCGTCGAAACCGGTTCGGCCCGCGAAACGCATCACTTCGCCCTGCTGGCCGGCTACGGTGCCGAAGCGATCCATCCCTATCTTGCGATGGATACCTTGGCTGAAATGTCTGCCGGCCTGCCGGGCGAGCTGTCGCCCGAGAAAGCCATCTATAACTATCAGAAAGCCGTCGGCAAGGGCTTGCTGAAAGTGATGTCGAAGATGGGTATCTCGACCTACATGTCGTATTGCGGCGCGCAGATTTTTGAAGCGATCGGCCTGAACAAGGGACTGGTCAACAAGTACTTCAAGGGCACTGCGTCTAACGTCGAAGGCATCGGCGTGTTCGAAGTGGCCGAAGAAGCGTTGCGTCTGCATCGGGCTGCCTTCAGCAAGGATCCGGTCCTGACCAACGCGCTCGAAGCCGGTGGCGAATACGCGTTCCGCGTGCGTGGCGAAGACCACATGTGGACGCCGGATGCGATTGCGAAACTGCAGCATTCAACCCGCGCCAACAACTTCAATACCTACAAGGAATACGCGCAGATCATCAATGACCAGTCGCAACGGCACATGACTTTGCGCGGCCTGTTCGAATTCAAGATCGATCCGGCCAAGGCAATCCCGCTCGACCAGGTCGAGCCAGCCAAGGAAATCGTCAAGCGTTTCGCTACCGGCGCGATGTCGCTCGGGTCGATTTCGACCGAAGCGCATGCCACGCTGGCCATCGCGATGAACCGCATCGGCGGAAAGTCCAACACCGGCGAAGGCGGCGAAGATGCGCAGCGCTACCGCCAGGAACTGAAAGGCATCCCGATCAAGCAGGGCGATTCGATGGCCTCGATCATCGGTGCCGAAAATGTCGTCGTGGATATCCCGCTGATGGCGGGCGACTCCTTGCGCTCGAAGATCAAGCAGGTCGCGTCAGGTCGCTTCGGTGTCACCGCCGAATACCTGTGCTCGGCCGAGCAGATCCAGATCAAGATGGCGCAAGGCGCGAAGCCGGGCGAGGGCGGTCAGTTGCCCGGCCATAAGGTCTCGGAATACATCGCCAAGCTGCGTTTCTCGGTGCCGGGCGTTGGCTTGATTTCACCGCCGCCGCATCACGATATTTATTCGATCGAAGATCTGGCGCAATTGATCCATGACCTCAAGAACGTCAATCCGAAAGCCTCGATCTCGGTCAAGCTGGTCTCCGAAGTCGGCGTCGGCACGATTGCCGCCGGTGTCGCCAAGGCCAAGTCGGATCACATCGTCATCGCTGGTCACGACGGCGGCACGGGTGCGTCGCCGTTGTCGTCGATCAAGCATGCCGGTTCGCCATGGGAACTCGGCCTGGCCGAGACCCAGCAAACCCTGGTGCTCAACCGTCTGCGCAGCCGCATCCGCGTGCAGGCCGACGGCCAGATCAAGACCGGTCGCGATGTCGTCATCGCTGCCTTGCTGGGTGCCGATGAAGTCGGTTTCGCGACCGCGCCGCTGGTGGTCGAAGGCTGCATCATGATGCGCAAATGTCACCTGAACACCTGTCCGGTGGGCGTGGCGACGCAAGACCCTGTGCTGCGCGAAAAGTTTTCGGGCAAGCCGGAACATGTCGTCAACTTCTTCTTCTTCGTCGCCGAAGAAGCGCGCCAGATCATGGCCCAGCTCGGGATCGCGACCTTCGACGAACTGATCGGCCGCGCCGACCTGCTCGACAAGTCGAAAGCGGTCACCCACTGGAAAGCCAAGGGCCTGGACTTCAGCCGGATTTTCCATCTGCCGGACATGCCTGCCGACGAAGCGCGCTATCACGTCGAAGGGCAGGATCACGGTCTGGAAGGCGCGCTCGATCACAAGCTGATCGCGCAAGCCAAGGCGGCGCTCGAAAAAGGCGAGCGGGTATCGTTCATCTCGCCGGTGCGCAACGTCAATCGCACTGTCGGCACGATGCTGTCGGGCGAAGTGGCCAAGAAGTACGGTCACGAAGGCTTGCCGGATGACACCATCCACATTCAGTTGCAAGGTACGGCAGGCCAGTCGGCTGCGGCTTTCCTGGCGCATGGCATCACGATCGACCTGGTCGGCGAAGGCAACGATTACGTCGGCAAGGGCTTGTCAGGTGGACGCATCATCGTGCGGCCGAACATCGAGTTCCGTGGCCGCGCCGTTGACAACATCATCGCCGGCAATACCGTCTTGTACGGTGCGATCTCCGGCGAGGCCTTCCTTAATGGCGTCGTCGGCGAGCGTTTTGCGGTGCGTAATTCCGGTGCCACGGCCGTCGTCGAAGGCAGTGGCGACCATGGTTGCGAATACATGACCGGCGGTACCGTGGTCGTGCTGGGCGAGACCGGACGCAACTTTGCCGCCGGCATGTCGGGCGGTATCGCGTACGTCTATGATCCGGAAGGCGATTTCGAGTCACGCTGCAACATGGCGATGGTGGCGCTCGACGCGGTTGTGCCGCATGCCGAACAGGAAGCCATCGGCGACAAGCCGCGCTGGCATAGCCTGCAACGCAACGGCGAAGGCCAGACCGATGAAGCGATCCTCAAGGGCTTGATCGAGCGTCACTTCAAGTACACCGGCAGCACGCGCGCGCGCAATTTGCTGGATGACTGGAGCAACGCACGCAGCAAGTTCGTCAAGGTCTTCCCGACCGAGTACAAACGCGCATTGGGTGAAATGGACGCGGCCCGCAAGGCCAAGACCGGCAAAGAAAAAGCGCTGGCATAAGGCTGGACTAAACAAGCACCGGTAGGGTGGGCACGGCGGTATCGTGCCC
>AEPR01000060.1 GCA_000195205.2 Oxalobacteraceae bacterium IMCC9480
CAGCATCATCGTGCCCACGCGCGCGCCCTGGCAACCGTCGATCAAGCCGCGTGATGCGGTACGCACTGGTTTTTAGGGAGTGAACAATTCGATCCGCAATCCATCTACCGGACCGAAGTGCTTGGCGTTGGCGGTCAGGACCGTGTTGCCATGTTCCAGAGCAGTCGCTGCAATGAGTGCATCACCTAATTGCATGTTGTGCGAGAGCGCGTAGATGTCGACCAAGTCCATTGCACGGGCAGAAATTGACGCAGTGACCGGTACGATGCACGTATCGCATTGCGCCAACCCTTGCTTGATTCTTTTTAACTCCTGCTTGTCGCGACAGCCCTGGACCAGTTCGATATAGGTGACGGCTGAAATACGCCACGGACTGATAAGTTGCAAGCGCGCGGCTGCAGCGGCATGACCCCGCGTCATCCAGATAAGCACATCCGTATCGATGAGCATTGCTTACTTTTCGGATTGCCAGCCGTCGACCCCGTAACGGGCGGACCGCAGTTGCTCGGCGTAGCGAGTGACATCGGCCATGTCGGCACGATCGCGCCACATGCCAAACAGCGGATTGCCGTTGCCGCCCGTTACAGGCGCCTGTTCCTGTTCTTCTTCAATGCGCACAGTCACTCGCGCATTTGCCGCAACGTGCATTCCGGCGCGCCACGCTTCGGGTAAATCATCAAAAGCGACATGTTCAATCACGAGCGTATTCATGGCTGACGTATCCTTCCCTGGTCATTGAATCAAAAAATCCATTCTACCCGCGCAGTACTGTCCATCACGTTGACAAATCTTCACACCCTCAATGCTTCGCCGTCCCCCACACCTCAGCCACCCGCGCATCGCGCCCGCAGCCATTGCGGTAGTACGCATAGCGGATCGGGTTCTTCTTGTAGTAATCCTGGTGGTATCCCTCGGCCGGATAGAAGGTCGTCAGCGGGATCGTCTCGGTCTCGATTTGCTTGATGACGCCGGCTTTCAGGATCGCCGCCTTACTGGCATCGATGGCGGCGCGCTGGGCATCGTTCTCGACAAAAATCGCACTGCGGTACTGGCTGCCGGCGTCACAGAACTGACGATTTTTGACGGTCGGGTCGATGTGATGCCAGAAGTAATCCAGCAGCGCGGCATAGCTGACCTTGGCCGGGTTGTAGATGACCTTGACGACTTCGATGTGGCCGCTGTTGCCGGCGCTGACCTGCTCGTAGGTCGGATTGACGAGCTTGCCGCCGCTGTAGCCGGACTCGACTTCCAGCACGCCCGGCAGTTTTTCGAAATCGGCTTCGATGCACCAGAAGCAGCCGCCGCCGAAGACAGCGCTGGCAGTGGTCGCCGCTGCCGGCACCGGCGTTTGCGCATGAGCCGCGGCACTGAGCAGCAGCGCGGATAAAAACAGGGATAGACGATTCATGTACGTAACTCCGGAAGAGCCTGATCGGCGGGGATGAATTGCAGCGCGACGCCATTGTTGCAATAGCGCAGGCCGGTTGGTTTGGGGCCGTCATTGAACACATGACCCTGATGGCCGCCGCACCGGGCGCAATGGTATTCGGTACGCGGAAAGAGGATCTTGTAGTCCGTTTTTGTGGCGATGCCGGCCGGGATGAAATCGTAAAAACTGGGCCAGCCGGTACGGCTGTCGAACTTGGTGGCGCTCTTGAATAGCGGGTTGTTGCAGGCCGCACAGACAAAGGTGCCGCTGCGTTTTTCGGCATCAAGCGCGCTGCTGCCGGGGCGCTCGGTGCCTTCCTCGAACAGCACGTTGTAACTGGCTGGCGGCAACAACTGCTGCCATTGCGCAGGGGTCTTGCTGACAGCAAAAACGGCCGGTGCGGAAAAGGCGGACGGTGCCAGCTGGAGTAGTGTCGCTCCGCCGAACAGGCCGGATAGTTTCTGGATCAGTTGACGTCGGTTCATGATTTCTCCAAAAGACAAAGTGGCTCAAAGTTTAACTGCAGTGGCCCTTTGTCGCTGGCAGCGGTCATCGCTTACAGGCGATTGCGCCGCCGCCGGATCAGCAGGTACACCGCCGGCACCACGAACATCGACAGCAGCGGCGCGGTGATCATGCCGCCGACCATCGGTGCGGCAATGCGCTGCATCACTTCGGAACCGGACCGGCACCCAGCAGAATCGGCAGCAGACCGGCGATGATGACGGCCACCGTCATCGCTTTCGGGCGCACCCGTTGCACCGCACCGGCCCGGATTGCCGTGAGCAGATCGGCCTCGCTCGCCTCACCGCGCGCCAGACTGGCGTCCCAGGCCTGGCGCAAGTACAGCAGCATGATCACGCCGAACTCGGCCGACACGCCGGCCAGCGCAATGAAGCCGACCGCGCTGGCCACCGACATGTGCTGATCCAGCAGCCACAGCAGCCAGATGCCGCCGGCCAGCGCGAACGGCAGCGTGGCCAGGATCAGCACCGCTTCATCGAGACGCCGAAACGTCAGGTACAGCAGCAACGCGATGATGGCCAGCGTGGCCGGCACGACGATGCGCAGGCGTTCGGTGGCGCGTTCCAGATATTCGAACTGGCCCGACCACGAGATCGCGTAACCGGCCGGCAGCGTCACTTGCTGCGCAACGGCCTGCTGCATCTCGCGCACCGCCGAGCGCAAATCGCGTTCGCGGATGTCGACATAGACCCAGCCGGACAGCCGCGCGTTTTCGCTCTTGAGCATGGGCGGACCATCGCTGATGCGGATCGTCGCCAGATCGCCCAGACGAATCTGCGCGCCGCGCCCGGTCAGTACCGGCAAATCGCGCAATGCGCCGACCGAGTCGCGCAAGCCTTGCGGATAGCGCACGTTGATCGGAAAGCGCTGCAAGCCCTCGACGGTTTCGCCGATGTTGTCGCCACCGATGGCGGCGGCGATGATGCTCTGTATTTCGGATATCGGCATGCCGTAACGCGCCGCCGCCGCGCGGTCGATATCGATGTCGATGTAGCGTCCGCCATTGAGCCTTTCGGCCAGCGCCGAACTGATGCCGGGCAGTGGCTTGACGATGCGTTCGATCTGCTGCGCAAGGCGGTCGATCACTTTTAGATCGGGCCCGGCGATCTTGATGCCGACCGGGCTCTTGATGCCGGTAGCGAGCATGTCGATGCGGTTGCGGATAGGCGGTACCCACAGGTTCGATAGCCCTGGCACGCGCACGATGCGATCCAGTTCCTCGACCAGCAGCGCCGGTGTCATGCCGGCGCGCCATTGGTCGCGCGGCTTGAAACGGATCGTGGTCTCGAACATCTCCATCGGTGCCGGATCGGTCGCGGTCTCGGCGCGACCGGCCTTGCCGAAGACGGTGGCGACTTCGGGCACGGTCTTGATCAGCCGGTCGGTCTGCTGCAGCAGTTCGGCCACCTTGCCGATGCCAATCCCGGGCAGTGCCGACGGCATGTAGAGCAGATCGCCTTCATCGAGCGGCGGCATGAATTCGCTGCCCAGTTGCGACGCCGGCCACAGCGTCAGCAGCGTCGCGCAGCAGGCCACGACGACGGTGGTTTTCGGGAAGCGCAACACGCCATCGAGCAAGGGCCGATAGGCCGCACCGAGCCAGCGGTTCAGCGGATTGCTGTGCTCGGCCGGAATCCGGCCGCGGATCAGGTAGCCCATCAGTACCGGGATCAGCGTCACCGACAGCAGTGCGGCGGCGGCCATCGCGTAGGTCTTGGTGTACGCCAAGGGCGCGAACAACTTGCCTTCCTGCGCCTGCAGCGTGAACACCGGAATGAACGACAGCACGATGATCAGCAACGAGAAAAACAGCGCCGGCCCGACCTCGACGGCAGCATCGCCGATCACGCGCCAGCGTTCTGCCGGCAACAGCTTGCGGTCTGGATGATCGTGCTCCCGGGCTTCGATGTGTTTGTGGGCGTTTTCTATCATCACGACGGCCGCATCGATCATCGCGCCGATCGCAATCGCAATGCCGCCCAGCGACATGATGTTGGCATTGACGCCTTGCATATGCATGACGATGAAGGCCGCCAGGATACCGATCGGCAGCGTGATGATGGCCACCAGCGCCGAGCGCAGATGGCCGAGGAACAGCGCGCAGACCAGCGCGACCACCAGGAATTCTTCCAGCAGTTTTTCGTGCAGGTTGCTCACCGCGCGCTCGATCAGATCCGAGCGGTCGTAAGTCGTGACGAGCTCGACACCGGCCGGCAGGCTGCTTTTCAGTGTGGCGATTTTTGCCTTCACGGCAGCGATCGTGCTCAAGGCATTTTTGCCGGAACGCAGGATGATCACGCCGCCGGCGACTTCGCCTTCGCCATTGAGTTCGGCCACGCCGCGCCGCATTTCGGGGCCGATCCGCACCTGCGCGACATCACCGAGCCGCACGGCCACGCCGGCATCGCTGGCGCTCAAGCCGATCGCACGGAAATCTTCCAGCGAGCGCAGATAACCGTTCGAGCGGACCATGTATTCGGCTTCGCCCAGTTCGAGCACGGCACCGCCGGTTTCCTGATTGGCGCGTTTGACGGCCTCGATTACCTTTTCATGCGTGATGCCGAACGCACGCAGCTTGTCCGGGTCGAGCACGATCTGGTACTGCCGCACCATGCCGCCCAGACTGGCGACTTCGGCCACATCGGGCACGGTCTTGAGTTCCGGTTTCAGGAACCAGTCCTGCAGCGCGCGCAGTTGCGACAAGTCGGTTTTGCCAGTGCGGTCGACCAGCGCATATTCATAAATCCAGCCGACCCCGGTGGCATCCGGTCCGAGCGTGCTGCGCGCTTGCGGCGGCATGCGTGCCTGCGCCTGACCGAGCGATTCAAGCACGCGCGAACGGGCCCAGTACGGATCGGTGCCATCCTCGAACAGCACGTAGACGAAGGAATCGCCAAAGAACGAATAGCCCCGTACGGTCTTTGCGCCCGGTACCGACAGCATCGTCGTACTGAGCGGATACGTGACCTGGTCTTCGATCAGTTGCGGTGCCTGTCCGGGGTAGCTAGTGCGGATGATGACCTGCACATCGGATAGGTCCGGCAGCGCATCAAGCGGTGTCTTGTTGAGCGCCCACAAGCCCCAGCACGTGACGAACACGGTGCCCAGCAAGACCAGCACGCGGTTGGTGATCGACCAGCGGATCAGCAGCGCGATCATGGCGCGGCCATGCGGCTGGTGACGCCTTTCAGGCTGGCGTCGGAGTCAATCAGGAACTGGCCCGAGCTGACTACTTTCTGGCCGGCTTGCAGGCCGCTCAGCACGACGGTTTTGCCGCTTTCTTCGGCGCCGGTCGTGATATCGGCCGGTGTGAACGTGCCGCCGTCATTGGCGAGCATTACGACGGTACGCGTGCCGGTGCGGATCACTGCCTCGGTCGGCACCAGCAGCACCGGTGCGCCGGCCGGTGCCGAAAATTGCAGCGTCGCGAACATGCCCGGTACCAGCACTGCGCCCGGATTATTGAGTGCGATGCGTACTTTCAGCGTGCGGGTCGCCGCGTTGATGTCGGGCAGGATCGCATCGACCCGACCGCTGAATGTCTTGCCGGGCAGGGCGGCGATCTGCGCGCTCACGGCCATCCCCGGGCGCACCCGTGCGACCAGACTTTCCGGCAGTTCGGCATGCAGCCAGACGGTGCTGGTGCCATTGATGCGCAGCAGCGGCGCGCCGGCCATCACGGTGCTGCCAGCCCGTATCGACAGCTCGGTGATGACGCCGTCGACCGGTGCGCGCAAGGTCATGCGCGGCTGCACCTTGCCGCTACTGGCGACCAAAGCGATCTGCGTGTCGTTCATGCCGACCAGCACCATGCGCTGGCGTGCTCCCGCGAGCAGCATCGCGTTATCCGGCAGGCGTTGCACGGTCAGGAATTCTTCCTGCGCGGCGATCCAGTCCGGCACGGTCAGTTCGACCAGCGTCTGGCCCTGGCGCACCGGATCCAGCACCGCGCGCACCGGCAGGCGCTCGACAAAACCGTTCGCGCGCGCTTGCAGCACCACGACGTCGCGCTCGTTCCAGGCGATCGTGCCAACCGCAGCGAAGGTGGACGGCAGCGCGCCGGACGTCACGAGCGCCGTGCGTACGCCGAGGTTTTGCTGCATGCGCGGGCTGATGGCGACGCCGCCCTCGTCGCTGCCGGCATCGGCATAGACCGGCACCAGCGCCATATCCATGAATGGCGACGGACCGGGTTTATCGAACTTCTGGCCGGGCACCATCGGGTCGTGCCAGTACAGGACTTTTTTCTCAGCGACCGGGCTTGCAGCGACCGGCGCGGGACCGGCCTGGCGTTTGCCGAGCTGATACAGGCCGGTGCCGAGGGCAATCGCGGCGATGGCAATGAGCGGAAAAAGCAGGCGGTTCTTCATGGGGTGACTCCGGATTCGTCGGCGAGCAGAAAGTTAAGTTGTGCCCACAGACGGGCGGCGCTGGCAGCGTGATCGAGTGCCATCAGGGCGACGTCGGTTTCGGTGCGCCGCGCCAGCAGCAATTCCGGCAGCGATGCTTTGCCACCGTTCCAGGCGGCCAGCACGGCGGCACTGCGCTGCTGTGCCAGCGGGATCAGTGTCATTTCGTAGCGCTGGTGGCGCGCCCGGTCGGTGCGCCATGCATCGATCAGATTGCGGGTTTGCGCAGTGCGCTCGCGCAGTGCTTCGTCGCGCTCGGCACGCGCTTGTCCGGCAGTGGCCAGACGCGCTGCCAGCGTGCGGTCCTGGCGATTGGCCTGGTCCAGCTGGAACGGTATCGACAGCCCGACCGACAGCATGTTCGAGTAGGCCGGACCGCGTTGTGCATAGCCGACCTCGATGGTCCAGTCGGATTTTTTCCCGGCCAGTGCTAGGCTGGCGTCGGCCGCGGCGACCTGTTCCTGCGCCGTCAGGACGGCGATCTGCGATTCCTGCGACAGGTCGGGGCTGCGGGTATCGAGCGCAAGGTGATCGATATCGGGCGGTTCGGACAGCCTGCCGGTATCGCTTGCGCCGGTCCAGCGCGACAGCATCGTGGCGGCGGCGCGCACGCGTTGCGACAAGTCGTCGCGCTGGTCCTCGATCAGCACCAGTGCGCTGCGCGCGGCCAGCACATCGGCAAGACTGCCGCGACCGCCCCGATAGGCACCGTCGGCGGCGAGGATTTCCTGCTGCGCCTGCGTTGCCTGAAGCGCCACCAGCGCGACTTTCTGTTCGGCGTAATAACGCTCCAGCCAGGCCATTGCGGTCGCGCGGCGCAGCTCTGCGATGGCGGCACGCTTTTGTGCGTCGGCCTTGTCGGCAGTGCGCAATTGCACGTCGCGTCGCAAATTACGCTTGTCTCTACTGGTGAGTTCCTGCTGGATGCCGACCCGTCGCATCGTCATGAAATCACGCCCGAGGCTACCCCGGTCGGGGCCGTCGGCCGGGATATTGTCGATACCGATCTTGAGCATCGGGTCCGGCAGCTGCCCGGCCGCGACCGCCAGCGAACGTGCCGCGTCGGCGGCCGCCTGATGGCTGTCGAGCTGGCGGG
>AEPR01000059.1 GCA_000195205.2 Oxalobacteraceae bacterium IMCC9480
CGGCAATGCCGGCAAAGACCTTCAGCCGGCCCAACTGGTGCTCGCTGTTCATGTCGAGTTTGCCGGTCGTCATCGCGACAAATTCACGGATCAATAGCTCGGCATCAGCCTGGGATTTTCCCTTGACAGCAACCGTCATCATCGATGCCGATGACTTGCAGATCGCGCAGGCTTCGCCTTCAAAGCCAACCTGCTCGATCGTCGTTCCCTGCATCACCAGACTGACCTCGATATGGTCGCCGCACAGCGGATTGTGGCCGGCCGCGTGGTGCGTGGCCTGCGCCAGCGCGCCAAAATTGCGTGGCTTGCGGTTGTGTTCCAGGATCATTTCCTGATAGAGCGCTCTCGGATCAGCCATTACAAAAACACTTTCTGCA
This sequence comes from Oxalobacteraceae bacterium IMCC9480, assembly GCA_000195205.2. Taxonomy (GTDB): domain Bacteria; phylum Pseudomonadota; class Gammaproteobacteria; order Burkholderiales; family Burkholderiaceae_D; genus Actimicrobium. Next base: position 378 of record AEPR01000059.1, read on the forward strand.
CGGCCCGTATGCCGGCGATCAGGGCATCGACTTCAGCCATGGTGTTATAGAACGCGAAAGAAGCGCGTGACGTGGCCGGCAGACCCAGACGCTGCATCACCGGTTGGGCGCAATGGTGGCCGGTGCGAACCGCGATGCCATCCTCATTGAGCAAGGTGCCGATGTCATGCGGATGTACGCCATCGATGACGAACGACAGCACCGCCGCCTTGTGCGCCGCCGTGCCGATGATGCGCACGCCCGGCAGTTGCTGGATCTGCGCAGTGGCGTAATCCAGCAGCGCCTGTTCCTGCTGGTGGATCGCCGCCATGCCGATGGCCGACAGATAATCGACCGCTGCCGCCATGCCGATCGCCGCTGCAATTGGCGGGGTTCCTGCTTCGAATTTATGCGGGATCGCGTTGTAGGTCGTCTTCTCGAATGTCACCGACAGGATCATGTCGCCACCGCCCTTGAACGGCTGCATGCGTTCCAGCAGCGCCGCCTTGCCGTACAGGATGCCGATGCCGGTCGGGCCGCACAATTTGTGGCCCGAAAATGCATAGAAATCGCAATCGAGATCCTGCACATCGACGGCCATGTGCGGCGCCGCCTGCGCACCATCGACCAGCACCGGCACGCCATGCGCATGCGCGATCGCGACCATTTCACGTACCGGATTGACGGTGCCGAGCGCATTCGACACATGCGTGAAGGCGACGAACTTGGTACGCGCATTGAACAGATCCTGATATGCCTCCATCTGCACTTCGCCGGCGTCGTTGATCGGCACGATGCGCAGGATCGCGCCTTTTTCTTCGGCCAGCATTTGCCACGGCACGATGTTGGCGTGATGCTCCAGCGTGGTCAGGATGATCTCGTCGCCGGCACTGATGAACTTGCGGCCATAGCCATGCATGACAAGATTGATCGAGTCGGTGGTGCCACTCGTGAAGATCACTTCACGGTCCTCGCGCGCATGGATAAAGTGCTGCAGCGTGCGCCGCGCTGCTTCGTATTCATTGGTCGCGATTTCGGACAACGCATGCACCGCGCGGTTGATATTGGCGTGCTGCGTGGTCTGATACCGCACCAGCCGGTCGATCACCGGCTGCGGCATCTGACTTGAGGCGGCGTTATCCAGATACACCAGCGGCCGCCCGTTGATCTGCAATCCGAGGATGGGAAAATCGGCACGGATGCGCGCGACATCGAGTGCGTCACCCTGTGTTTGGTCACGTTTCATGATGCGCCTGTAGTCTGGTCGAGCACCTTCTGCGCCAGCTGCCGCTTCACCGAATCGATAGGGATACGGTCGACGATTTCAGCGCCGAAGGCATAGGTCAGCAAGTTGCGCGCAGCGACTTCGTCGAGCCCGCGGCTTTGCAGATAAAACACTTCGTCGTGATCAAGCTGGCCGACCGTCGCCCCGTGCGTGCACTTCACATCGGACGCAAAAATTTCGAGTTGCGGCTTGGTGTCGATATGCGCCTTGCCGGACAACAGCAGGTTGCGGTTGGATTGGCGCGCATCAATTTTTTGCGCATCCGGCCGCACCATCACCTTGCCATTGAAGACCGCATGCGCGCTGCCGCCGGCGATGCATTTGTGCAGCTGGCGACTGATGCCGTGCGGCTTGGCGTGATCGACGAAGGTATGCGTGTCGGCCAGCTGCCGGCCATCGATCATGGCCAGTCCGTCGAGCGTGCACGCGGCCCTTTCGCCGTGATGGACCACCTCGACATTGACGCGCGAAATCCGCGCACCGAACGCGACACTGACTGATGTGTACTCACTTGCGCGTGCCAGCGACACCGCACACAGTCCCACGTGCAAGGCCCGGTTTCCTTCGCGCTGCAGCCGGATGTGATTGACCCGCGCCGAATCGGCCAGCGCGATTTCAGTCACTGTGTTGGTGAAGTAGGTCGCGAGATGCGCTTCTTCCTGTCCGCCTGGCGGATTGAGCACGACGTAATCCTCAAGCACCGTCACGCTGCTGCCCGGCTCGGCCACGATCAGGGCGCGCGGAAAACCGAGCACATCTTTTTGCGTGCCGATGAACAGCAGATGGACGGGGGCTGTGATTGCGCTATCGCGGGGGACGATGACGACAGCAGCGTTCTCTATCGATGCCGTATTCTGTGCCGCGAAATAGGCGGTATCGATACTGGCATGACGGCCGAGATGCGCCTCGATGGTGTGCGCGTGGCGCGCCGGTGCCGTCTGCAAGTCAGCCACCACGAGATGGTCATCATCCTGCCGGATCGACAGCGCCGGCGCGTAAATACCATCCACAAACACCAGCCGGGTCTGTGCTTCGTCGACCGTCAGTCCGGCGATGTCAGCGAGCGTGAGCGGACTTGTTTTGGAGCCGGGAGCCGCCACGAACGCGGTTTGTGCAAAAGGCGACAAATCGGTAAAGCGCCATTCCTCGTCACGCGTGGTGGGTCTGGCCAGCAGCGCAAACCGTGCGGCTCCACGCGCGCGCAAGGCCCCGGTCCAGGACGGGATGCTCGCCTGCGCCGTACCGGACAACGCCCGCGTCAGGACCGTATCGGCGTTCATGCCGCCACCTTGTGCGCGGCGGCATACTCATCGCTGACCCACTCATAACCGCGCTGTTCGAGTTCGAGCGCCAGCGCTTTGCCGCCGGTCTTGATGATGCGACCGGCGTCCATCACATGCACGAAGTCCGGCACGATGTAGTTCAGCAGACGCTGGTAATGGGTCACCATGACGATCGCATTGTCGCGCGTCGAGAGCTGGTTGATGCCGTGCGCAACGATGCGCAGCGCATCGATATCGAGGCCGGAATCGGTCTCGTCGAGGATCGCCAGGCGCGGTTCCAGCAGCGCCATTTGCAGGATCTCGTTGCGCTTTTTCTCGCCGCCCGAAAAGCCTTCGTTGACACTGCGGTCGAGGAAGTCGGGACTCATGTCGAGCAATTGCATCTTGTCGCGCACGAAGTCGTCGAACTCGAGCGGATCGAGTTCCTCATTGCCGCGTTCTTTCTGGACCGTGTTGTAAGTCAGGCGCAGGAACTGGCTATTGACTACGCCCGGTATCTCGATCGGATATTGGAATGCCAGGAACATGCCGGCCCGTGCCCGCTGCTCGGGGGTGAGGGCAAACAGGTCCCGCCCTTCGAACAGGACCGTACCGCCCGTGACTTCATAGGCCGGATGGCCGGCCAGCACTTTGGCGAAGGTGCTTTTGCCCGAGCCGTTCTGTCCCATGATCGCGTGCACTTCGCCACTGCGCACCGTGAAATCGAGGTCCTTCAGAATAGGTGTGCCGTTGATGCTGGCGCACAGTCCGCGTACTTCCAGCAGGATCTTGCTGTCGTTGATTTTTGTCTGATGCGTCATCCGATGCTCCCTTCCAGTTTGAAGCTCAGCAGGTTGGTGGCTTCGACCGCGAACTCCAGAGGTAATTGTTGAAATACGTCCTTGCAGAAACCGTTGATGATCATCGAGACCGCTGCTTCTGCATCAATGCCGCGCTGGGCAAAATAGAACAGCTGGTCTTCACCGATCTTCGAGGTCGATGCTTCGTGCTCGACCTGTGCCGAGGGATTGCGCACCTGGATATACGGGAAAGTATTGGCGCTGCATTGCTCGCCGATCAGCATCGAATCGCACTGCGAATAATTGCGCGCACCGGTCGCACCGGGCGCGATCCGGACCAGGCCGCGATAGCTGTTGCTGGATTTGCCGGCCGAGATGCCCTTGCTGACAATCGTGCTGCGGGTGTTCTTGCCGATATGGACCATCTTGGTGCCGGTGTCGGCTTGCTGAAAATGATTGGTCACGGCCACCGAATAGAACTCGCCGATGGCGTTGTCGCCTTGCAGGATCACCGACGGATACTTCCAGGTAATGGCTGCACCGGTCTCGACCTGGGTCCACGAAATCCGTGAGTTGATACCCTTGGCCAAACCGCGTTTGGTAACGAAGTTGTAGATGCCGCCGACACCGTTTTCATCGCCGGCATACCAGTTCTGGACGGTTGAATACTTGATGTCGGCATTGTCGAGCGCCACCAGTTCAACCACCGCGGCATGCAGCTGATTGCTGCTGAAAGCCGGTGCGGTACAGCCTTCGAGATAGACCACCGACGCGCCTTCTTCGGCGACGATCAGCGTGCGTTCGAACTGGCCGGACTCTTCGGTATTGATACGGAAATAGGTCGACAGATCCATCGGGCATTTGACGCCCTTCGGGATGTAGCAGAACGAGCCATCGGTGAACACCGCCGAGTTGAGCGCGGCGTAGAAGTTATCGCCGCTCGGTACCACCGAGCCCAGGTATTTTTTGACCAACTCGGGATGCTCCAGCACCGCTTCCGACATCGAGCAAAAAATCACGCCGGCCTCTGCCAGTTTGGCCTTGTAGGTTGTTGCGACGGACACGCTGTCAAAGATCACATCGACGGCCACACCGGCCAGCGCCATGCGCTCGTGCAGCGGCACGCCTAGTTTTTCGAAAGTGCGCAATAGCTCCGGATCGACTTCGTCCATGCTGTTGAGTTTGGGTTTGGACTTCGGTGCCGAGTAGTAGCTGATGGCCTGGAAATCGATTTTCGGATGGTGGGCATTCTGCCAGTGCGGCTCGGTCATCGTGAGCCATTTCTGGTAAGCCTCCAGCCGGAATGCGAGCAGCCATTCCGGTTCTTTTTTCTTTGCTGAAATCAAACGGATCGTGTCTTCGCTCAGCCCGCGTGGCGCCACGTCCGATTCAATATCGGAGACAAATCCGTGCGGGTAGGGTCGGTTGACCAGTTGTTGAAGTACTGCACTCATGGGTGATAGCCCTCGCTGTTCTTGCGCCGGAAACAGGACTGCGTGTCTTCGGCATGACCCCGTCAGGAAGGAAATTTCCTGCACTGGTCATTACTGCTGTCCGGTGATGCGTCAGACGACCGGATCCGGTTTCTTCAGGTTGAAGCTCTCGCCGCAACCGCATTCGCTTTCGGCATTCGGGTTGGTGATTTTCAGTACGTCGTTGAAGCCTTCCTTGACGAAGTCGATATGGGAGCCATCGAGCATCGGCAGGCTGGCGGCATCGACGACGATGTTGACTGTTCCTGAACCGAATAATTTGTCGCCTTCTTTGGCACCATCGACATAGTCAAGCGTGTAGGCCAGACCGGAGCAACCAACTGTCTTGACCCCGAGTCGCACGCCGAAGCCTTTTCCGTTTTTCTGGATCTGGGCGCGGATTTTTGTCACTGCGGTCGTCGATAGAGAGATAGTCATCGTGTGATTTTCCTTTGATGTTGGGTGATCTGTGAATACCCGACTAAAACCGTCGGGAATTCACAGTACGATACCCGACTAAATTAGTCAACCATGTTGATGAGGCGGGTATGGGAGGTATTTTGATGGTCGGGGAGGCCGTCCATTGGCTGATTGGCGTGGATATTTCATCCGTTCGGCGTGGATCCTGCATCCGTTCGGTGCGGATCCTCCATCCGTTTGGTGTGGATCCTGCATCCGTTTGGTGTGGATCCACCATCCGTTCGGTGCGGATCCTGCATCCGTTTGGTGTGGATCCTCCATCCGTTCGGCCTGAGCTTGTCGAAGGCGCA
>AEPR01000058.1 GCA_000195205.2 Oxalobacteraceae bacterium IMCC9480
GGGAAGAGCCTGCAAGATTTAGCATGAGACATAGTGGAAGCCACTGGAAATTGGCGCCATAGTGGGTGATAGCCCCGTACACGAAATGTCTCGTGTGGAACTGAGCTTGCGACAAGTAGGGCGGGACACGCGAAATCCTGTCTGAAGATGGGGGGACCATCCTCCAAGGCTAAATACTCGATATCGACCGATAGTGAACCAGTACCGTGAGGGAAAGGCGAAAAGAACCCCGGAAGGGGAGTGAAATAGATCCTGAAACCGTGTGCATACAAACAGTAGGAGCGGACTTGATCCGTGACTGCGTACCTTTTGTATAATGGGTCAGCGACTTACATTCAGTGGCAAGGTTAACCGTATAGGGTAGCCGTAGAGAAATCGAGTCCGAATAGGGCGTTCAGTCGCTGGGTGTAGACCCGAAACCAAGTGATCTACTCATGGCCAGGATGAAGGTGCGGTAACACGCACTGGAAGG
>AEPR01000057.1 GCA_000195205.2 Oxalobacteraceae bacterium IMCC9480
AAAACAGCCGAGCTGTATCCCAAGCAGTTGACAAGAAAATGATTGAGGTGAACCGCTCACTTCCTGAAGGTATTCAGGCAATCACCGTCTATGACCGTACCGTATTGGTTGATAAAGCGATTAATACGGTGAAGAAAAATCTGATGGAAGGGGCGATACTAGTTATCGCCATCCTCTTCCTGTTTTTGGGTAATATCCGTGCCGCCATTATTACCGCTTTGGTGATTCCCCTGGCAATGCTGTTCACCTTTACGGGGATGGTGACTTACAAGGTAAGTGCAAATCTGCTGAGTTTGGGGGCACTGGATTTCGGCATCTTAATTGACGGCGCCATTGTGCTTGCCGAGGCGGCCATTGCTCGACTTGCACATGCCCAAACCCACTATGGTCGCTTGCTCACCCGAAGCGAACGTTTCCACGAGGTTTTTGCTGCAGCCAAAACGGTTCAACGCCCGCTTCTATTCGGACAACTCATCATCATGGTTGTGTACTTGCCTATCTTCGCACTCACTGGTGTAGAGGGGCGTATGTTCCATCCAATGGCAATTACAGTTGTAATGGCGCTACTGGGCGCGATGATTTTATCTTTTACGTTCGTCCCTGCTGCAATTGCTCTATTCATTGGCAAAAAAGTCTCTGAAAAAGAAAACGCTGCTGTACGAGGAGCCAAACGCCTATATGCGCCGGCATTTGACTTCGTTATGGCGAATAAGCCGATTACGTTGATTTGCGCTGCAGTGATACTAGTTCTGTCGGGGTGGATTGCCACACGAATGGGTAGCGAATTTGTGCCTAACATGAACGAAGGAGATTTCGCGATTCAGGCCCTCCGCATTCCTGGAACGAGCTTGACGCAATCAGTCGAAATGCAGCAAAAGATTGAATCCAAGCTCAAAGAAAAATTCCCTGAAATTAACCGGGTATTTGCGCGCACCGGAACAGCGGAAATTGCGTCCGACCCGATGCCCCCGAATATTTCCGATGGCTATATCATGTTAAATCCCGAGTCAGAATGGCCAGAACCTAGAAAAACGCGACCCGAATTGCTTGCAGCGATACAGGAGGTCGTCTCGAAAGTCCCAGGTAACAACTACGAGTTCTCTCAGCCGATTCAGCTTCGCTTTAACGAACTTATTTCTGGCGTACGCAGTGACGTAGCTGTCAAGTTGTTTGGGGATGACATGGACATACTGAACGACACTGCGGCGAAAATTTCAGCGGTCATGGGAAAGGTGCAGGGCGCAACTGAAGTCAAGGTTGAGCAAACAAGTGGTTTGCCAATGTTGACCGTCAATATCGACCGTGAAAAAACCTCGCGGTATGGCTTAAACGTCGGCGATGTTCAGGACGTAATTTCAACTGCTATCGGTGGTAAGGAAGCTGGCACCCTTTTCCAGGGCGACCGACGTTTCGACATCATCGTTCGCTTGCCTGAAAATCTCCGCAATGACCTTGAAGCCATTAAGCGGCTGCCGATATCCCTGCAAACAACTGGGGTCACGAGCAGTGCAACAACGTTCATTCCACTAGGTGAAGTCGCTTCGCTAGAAATTGCGCCTGGTCCTAACCAAATCAGCCGCGAGGATGGCAAGCGCCGAATCGTCATTAGTGCCAATGTCAGCGGTCGCGATATTAGTTCGTTCGTCGCCGATGCCGAAGCTGCTATTGCCGCCGAGGTTAAAGTTCCAGCGGGCTATTGGATAACGTGGGGTGGCCAGTTTGAGCAACTCCAATCTGCTACGCAGCGCCTGAAAATTGTTGTGCCGGTCGCGTTACTGCTAGTGATGACATTGCTTTTTACGATGTTTGGTAATTTGAAAAGTGGCCTACTAGTTTTCTCTGGTATTCCGTTTGCTTTGACCGGCGGGATTATCGCGCTATGGCTGCGTGACATACCTATGTCAATTTCGGCTGCCGTCGGATTCATTGCACTGTCCGGTGTTGCAGTTTTGAATGGCCTGGTTATGATTTCGTTCATTACAGGATTACGTGAAGAAGGCCGGACCTTGGTCGAAGCAGTTAGAGAAGGTGCGCTGACTCGACTGCGTCCCGTGCTGATGACAGCTCTGGTCGCCTCGTTGGGCTTCGTGCCTATGGCAATTGCAACCGGGACCGGTGCAGAAGTCCAGCGCCCTCTCGCGACGGTGGTTATTGGTGGAATCCTATCGTCCACCCTCTTGACGCTGCTTGTGCTGCCATTGCTCTATCAGCTTGCATATCGTAAAAACGAGGAGGAGGAAGATGCTCAATCCAGGGAGTCCAAAATCCATCAACCTTTACCAGAGTAGTAAGGGATAACATAAGGCGCTCGGACCGAAATCGGCCGGGCGTTTTTTTGTATTCCGAACTAAAATTTACTTTTGTTTAGTCCCGCTCTGGAAGGGAATGTCAAACCAAAAAAACTGAAATCGATAGGTAGTCGGCCCTGAATAATCCTCAAACCCAAGGTGCCGTGCCGCTTTCGCTGACAAATATCTTTACTGGAAATGCAGGAAACCGGAACATATCTCTTCGTTTTCCTGCAAATGATGTCGAGATTGTCATGCCAAAAAAACGCCGCGTTTTCCAGTACAGCAAAACAACCAACCATCCCCTACGCGAACAAATTGATCTGGACCATCCTCTGGTGGTGTTGGCCAGTCAGATTGATTGGCAGGCCATTGATGACATTGCCTCTGCGCCGTTTTCGGCGGGGCCGGGTCGACCGCAATTGCGATCTCGACTGATCACGGGATTGCGTTACCTCCAGCATGCGTTTGGCCTATCTGACGACCAGGTAGTGGCAGGCTGGGTCGAAAACCCGTATTGGCAGGTTTTTACCGGCGAAATCCATCTGCAAACTGCACCGCCGATCGATCCCTCCAGCCTGTCACGCGGGCGCAAGCGGTTGGGCGAGGCAGGCATCGAAGAGTTACTGGCCCAAAGCATTGAAGCGGCCAAAAAGGCACGCGTCGTCACCCACTCCAGCCTCAAGCAAGTCATCGCCGATACGACTGTGATGGACAAAGCGATTGCCCATCCAACGGACACTGCACTGCTCGAACGCAGCCGACAACACTTGGTGAAAGCTGCGCATCGATGTGGCTTGCGGTTGCGCCAGAATTACAATCGCGAAGCGCCCAGGTTGGCGCGTCAGGCCGGTCGATACTCGC
>AEPR01000056.1 GCA_000195205.2 Oxalobacteraceae bacterium IMCC9480
CCCGACAGCCTGTCGTAAGGGGTCGGTGATGCTGTGGGTAATGATCCACGCCAGTGCGATGCCAAGCGCCAATGCAATCGCCCCGCTAATAATCTGCAACATCAACAACCGATCGTCAGCGGTTACCGAACCGAGCATCACCTGCTGAGAAGCAGCCTGTTGGACCTCAACCAGCTTACTAATTTCAGCCAGCGCCTTTTGATTAAGTGGATCGATGCCCGTAGCAATGACCTTGATTGCTTCCTCGGCATTGAACGCGAGGGCCTGGCCGATGGCTTCTTTCAGTAGCGGCGCAATCTCGGCTTCAGTCGCAGCAATGTCCGCCAAGATTTTTTTCTCCGCGTCAGACAATCCAAACGAGGATAATCGGTCGAGTGCCTCCGCGTACAGTTTTTGATTGAGCTTAACTTTCTGCTCATCTTTTTGCATCAACGCGACGTCTGACTGCAATCCAATATTGCGCATCGAAATGCCGCCTTGGAGCAGCGCGATCTTCATCGATATGGCCAGTGTCGCTTTGCCGTCAGCAGCCTCCAGCCCACTGCGCAGCGTTCTTTTGTTGTTAGCATTCAACACGCCACCTGCAACCAGCGCCAGCACCAGTATCAGCAAAATAATACCGAACCCTAAACCAAGCCGGGTCCCTATATTTAATTTCCGTAAAGTCATTTCCATCCCCAATAAAGATCAACGTGCCCAACCAGGCAACACGTCATCAAGCTCCGAATCTTCTCCAATCCTTTAAGGAAACGCTGATTTAATCGCCCGATTTTTGGCGCTAAGATTCCGATGACGTTCAATTTAAAAGAGACCGCAATAGTCCTGAAGCAAATCAGTTTTTCGAGTGCCGAATTAGCCGCAAAAAAGCGCATCTCACGTCGTGAGAGGTTTCTGGCCGATATGGAGCAGTCGTGCCCTAGACTGAACTTGAGACGGTTATTGCTCATATCTGCCCGACAGGCATGGGCGATCGACCACCAATCGGGCTGTCGTGGATGCTGCGCGTGTACTTCATCCAGCAGTGGATCCGCCTGTTTGACGAAGCGGTCGAAGATGCAATCTACGATAGCCAAGCCGTGCGGGCGTTTGTCGGTGTGGATCTGGCGCGCGAA
>AEPR01000055.1 GCA_000195205.2 Oxalobacteraceae bacterium IMCC9480
TGGGCACGGTGAAGCCGTGCCCACGCTACGCTACCTCGCCGCCGGTGGAGGCTGCCAGGATGGCAAACCATTCTTCGCGCGTCAGCACCAGCTGCGTCGCTGCGACCGCTTCGGTGATCGCGGCGATGCGGCCGGAACCGGTCAGCACCAGTGGTCGCGACGGATGACGCAGCACCCAGGCGGTGGCGATGACGGCCGGCGTGACGGCGTGGACTTCTGCGATCTGCGCCAGCACGGCCCGCACCCGCAAGCCTTGTGCATCCGCTGCGCCAAACAAGCGCCCGCCCGCCAGCGCCGACCAGATCATCGGTGCGCAACGCAAGCGCTGGGCCTGATCTAGCGTGCCGTCGTCGAGTGCCGGCACGTGCAGCACCGACAGTTCGATCTGGTTGGTCACCAGCGCATGGCGCGACGCCAGCAACTCAAATTGCGCCGGCGTGAAATTGGATGCGCCGAAGTAGCGCACCTTGCCGGCTCGCTGCAAGCGGCCAAACGCTTCGGCGACTTCATCGGCCTCCATCAGCGGATCGGGACGATGGATCAGCAGCAGGTCCAGATAATCGGTGCCGAGCTTGTTGAGCGACTGCTCGACCGACGCGATCAGGTGCGCGTGGCCGGTATCGTAGTGCTTGATGGTGTGCGCCGGACGGTTCGGATGGACCAGCCGGATACCGCATTTGCTGACGATCTGCAGCCGCTGGCGCAAGCCAGGTGCCAGCGCCAGCGCTTCGCCAAACAGCGCCTCGGAGGTGTAGCCGCCGTAGATGTCGGCCTGGTCGATGCTCGTGATCCCGAGGGCGACGGCTTGCTCGACCAGCGCCAGCCGCTGCGCAGGCGTCAGTTGCCATTCACCCAGTCGCCACAGCCCCAGCAAGATCCGCGACAACTCCGGACCGCCGGGCGCCAGCACCATGCGGGGTGCCTGCATCACCACGCTTTCAGGATGTCAGCCCGCTTGGCCTGGTATTCCTGTTCCGTGATCAGGTCTTGCGCGCGCAGGCGCTTGAGGCTTTTCAGGCGCTCTTCCTGCGCGGCATAGTATTTGTCGTCCTGGACCACCGGTGCCGCCATCAGCTGCGCCGGCAACGCCGGTGCCATCAGCACGGCCGGCGCGCCGGTCTGCACCGGTGCCATCAAGGGCACTACGACCCAGTCACTGCGCACATGGTGCATGCCATCGGCCGCCAGACGTACCGGCGAGGCTGCCGTCCGGCTACCGAAGTCGAAGGCGCGACGCATGCGGGTGGCGCGATAGCGGCCAATGAAATCGACGCGCGCCTCGCCGAAGATGATGTTCAGTCCGTGCTGGTCGATGAAGGCACGGCCGCTATTGCCGAGTTTGCTGCCAAACAATCCGCTGTTGCCGCTGCTGACAATGAAGAACAACACATCCTGCTGCGGACCGGCCTTGGCCAGCGCCGCCGCGAGGCCGCGCGCGAGGTTGCGGGCGCTGTCGTCACCGAACACTGCCACGGGCTTGTTTTTGCCCTCGACCTTGAGCAGGGCCAAGGCGCGGCTGACGCTATCGACGGCCAGCACATGCGGCTGCAGGTTGGCCGGCGCATTGCCGGTGGACAAATAGATCTGGTCGAATTCGCCATCATTCCAGGCCAGATCGCCTGGCAGGCACGACGGGCACGCCTCGTAGCTGGAGCCTTCGACCGCGGCCAGCGCAAACGGCATGGGCAGCGTCAGCGCCAGGCCCAGCAACACAGGGAAACAACGTGAGGACATCGAGGAAAGCAAGGGGCGCATGACTACTCCGTTAGCAGGTACAGCATTTCAGGAAAATTCGAAGGAGAGCCGGCTCCGGCGCAACGACTACGGGAAGTCTGTTTTCCGTGACGATCGCCAGCAAAAATGGTGTACTTCAGTTACCTGTAGTATTAATACACTAATTTTGCAACATGCAGTTAATCAAGTCGCCATCAACTCGGTGTAGCAGGGTTTTCTCCTATGAAAACCTGCGGTTCTAGCGCGGCATTGCGCGCCAAAACTCCTCCCCGCCCGCAAAAATTTCCAAAAAATAATGCTTAAACTTTAGCAAAACTACAAAGAACTGCTAGAATAATCCACAGCGAGCTACAAAAACAGTTGAGCAAAGCACAATTCCTTGCTTTACAGCACTGCAGTACTTTTGTAGTTTCACTAGATTTTGTGCGATAGCCTCTGCTGCTTCACAAGGTCTGACAACAAGAACCCGGACTGATACCGGTGCACAAGGCGGTGCCAAGCATCGCCACATGTTTACAACAAAACCAATCTGGAGACGAGATGACACGCATTCTGAAGACTTTGCCGGTGGCAGCCGCTTTGGCACTGACCGCATCGCTGGCACAAGCCGCACTGCCGATTGATTTCGGTGGCTATTTCCGTTCCGGCTTCGGGACCAGCAGCGAAGGCGGCAAGGAAGCCTGCTTCGGCCTCGCTGGTGCCGGCTCCAAATATCGCCTCGGTAACGAGTGCGAAACTTACGGCGAGCTGGCGTTCGGCGGCGAAGCCTTCAAGGGCGAAAACGGTTTCAATATCCGCATCAATACCCGGCTGGCATTCGTGCTGCAGCAAAACAAGGATTTCGAGCAGTACAGCCCGGCCTGGCGCGAAGCCAATGCGATCGCTGAAAACATCGGTACCGGTGCGTTCTCGAAAGCCAAGGCCTGGGTCGGCAAGCGTTTCTATGATCGCCAGGACGTGCACATCACCGATTACTACTACTGGGATAACAGCGGTCCGGGTGCCGGCCTTGAAAACATCGACCTGGGCGGTGCCAAGCTGGCTTACGCGATTGTGCGCAATGCGTACACCAACGATGCCTCGCCTACTGCCAACGACGACAAGCGCACGGTCCTGACCCACGATATCCGCTTCTCGGAAATCAAGACCAACAAGGATGGCGCACTGACCGTCGGCCTCGAATTCATGCAAAAGCGCGATGCCGCCGGCGCTACCGTCTCCACGCCTAGCGGCAACCTGGTCACGCTGCTGCACACCCAGACCGGCCTGTTCGGCGGCTACAACAAGATTGCGCTGCAGCACGGTACCGGCAGTGGTGCCGGCACGGGCGGCGTCAACTTCGGTGCCAACAAGGATGACAAGGTCACCCGTATCACCGAACAGATCATGTTCCAGCCAGCCGGCACCAAATGGTCGGGCATGGGCACCTTCGTCTACGAGAAGGCCCAAACCCTCACCGGCGACAAGACCTGGATGTCGGCCGGCGTCCGTCCGGTCTATCACTTTGCCGACAACATGAGCATCGCCACCGAACTCGGCTTCGACCAGGTCAAGCCGGATGGCCAGGCCACCCGCAACCTGACCAAGCTGACGATTGCGCCGCAACTGACGGCCGGCAATGGTTTCTGGTCGCGTCCGGCGCTGCGTGCGTTCTATACGTATGCGAAGTGGAATGATGGCGCACAGGCAGCGGCCAGCGCAGGGTCGTCCTTGTCCAACACCGGCGTATTCGGTGCCACCACCAACGGCAGCACGGTGGGCTTCCAGGTCGAAACCTGGTGGTAAGTTGATCAAGAGCCGCAGCGCTAACACGCTGCGGCTTTTTTGCTTTCAAGGCCACCAAAAATAGCCTCGAAGCAACAATCAGGCGTGCCGCGTCCTCATGGCGGCACGCCGTTTCAAGAAGGCGTTCCATGTCCAATCCCCTCATTGCACCCCGCTCTCCCGGGTGGTGGCGCAGCGCCGTCATTTATCAGGTCTATCCGCGCAGTTTTGCCGACAGCAATGGCGATGGCATCGGCGACCTGCCGGGCATTACGGCGCGGCTCGATTACATCGCCGGCCTGGGTGTCGATGTGCTCTGGATCTCCCCCTTTTTTACGTCGCCGATGAAAGACTTCGGCTACGACGTCAGCGATTACTGCAATGTCGATCCGCTGTTCGGTACCCTCGCTGATCTCGATGCGCTGATCGCCCGCGCCCATCAGCTTGGCCTGCGCGTAATGATCGACCAGGTCCTGTCGCATTCATCGGATGCCCATCCGTGGTTTGCCGAAAGCCGCGCCAGTCGCGACAACCCGAAAGCCGACTGGTATGTCTGGGCCGATCCGCAGGCTGATGGCACGCCGCCGAATAACTGGATGGCGGTCTTCGGTGGTTCGTCCTGGCAGTGGGATACGCAGCGCCGCCAGTACTATCTGCACAATTTTTTGAGCTCGCAGCCGGACCTCAATTTCCATTGCGTGGCGGTGCAGGATGCGCACCTGGCCAGCCTGCGTTTCTGGCTGGAACGCGGCGTCGATGACTTCCGGCTTGATGCCTGCAATTTCCATTTCCATGACCAGCAATTGCGCAGCAATCCGCCGGCCAGCAAGCGCGATACCAGCACCGTCACCGACGTCAATCCGTACGGCATGCAAGCCCACGTCTACGACAAGACCCGCCCGGAAAACCTGGCCTTTCTGGTGCGCCTGCGCGCGCTGCTCGACGCGTTCGGCGCGGTGGCCGTCGGCGAAGTCGGCGCCGATGATTCGCTAGCCGTGATGGCCCAATACACCGCCGGTGGCGACAAGCTGCAGCTGGCTTACAGCTTCAATTTGCTGACACCCGAATGTTCGGCCGCGCACATCCGCGAACAGATCACGCAGTTCGGCGAACGCGTCGCCGATGGCTGGGCGGCCTGGCCGATCGGCAACCACGACAGCATCCGCGTGATGACCCGCTGGGGCGGCACGCAACCGTCGCCGGCACTGGCCAAGGTCTTGCTGGCGATGCAGTTGTCGCTGCGCGGCACGCCCTGTTTGTACCAAGGCGACGAGCTGGCACTGACCGAGGCCGATGTCCCGTTCGAGCAGTTGCAGGACCCGTACGGCATCACCTTCTGGCCGGCGTTCAAGGGTCGCGACGGCTGCCGTACGCCGATGCCGTGGCAGGCTGATGTGGCGCATGCCGGCTTCAGCACCGGACAACCGTGGCTGCCGGTGGCACCCGAACATGCGCGCTGCGCAGTCGATGTGCAGGATGCCGATCCGGCCTCGCCGCTCAATTTTGCCCGCCACATCCTGGCGTGGAGGCGCACCCAACCGCAACTGGCGCTCGGCCAAATCGCCTTTTTTGATGCGCCCGAACCGGTGCTGGCATTGCGCCGCGCGCTGGCGGGTTCACCCACGATCATTGCGGCATTCAACCTCGGTGATACGCCGGTCACGTTCGACTGGCCTGCGCTGCACGACTCCCGCGTGCTCGACGGGCACGGCCTGACAGGTGCGGTCAATGGCACCACGATGACCTTGCCAGCCTTTGGCGGCTGGTTCGGCACGCTCGACGGCGAGGCCGGCTGATGGCCACCCTGACCCTGGCGGGCATCCGCAAATCCTACGGCGATGTCGAAACTCTGCACGGCATCGACCTCAGCATCGCCGATGGCGAATTCATTGTCTTCGTCGGCCCCAGCGGCTGCGGCAAGTCGACGCTGCTGCGCACGATTTGCGGCCTCGAAGACATCAGCGCCGGCGACCTGCATATCGGCGAGCGCCGCGTCAACGATATCGCGCCGGCCCAACGCGGCATCGCGATGGTGTTCCAGAGCTATGCGCTGTATCCGCACATGAGCGTGTTCGAGAACATGGCGTTCGGCCTGAAACTGGCCGGCCACGACAAGACCGCCGCGCGCGATGCGGTGCTGCGCGCGGCGCAAATCCTGTGCATCGAACCACTGCTCGAACGCAAACCCAAAGAGCTGTCGGGCGGCCAGCGCCAGCGTGTGGCGATCGGTCGCGCCATCGTGCGCAAGCCCGACGTGTTCCTGTTCGACGAACCGCTGTCTAACCTCGATGCCTCGCTGCGGGTGCAGATGCGTATCGAGCTGGCCAACCTGCATCGCGAACTCGGCGCGACGATGATTTATGTCACCCATGACCAGGTCGAGGCGATGACGCTGGCTGATCGCATCGTGGTGCTCAATGCCGGTCGCATCGAACAGGTCGGCGCGCCGCTGGCGCTGTACCACCAGCCCGACAATCTGTTCGTGGCCGGCTTCATGGGTTCGCCACGGATGAATTTTTTCAAGGGCCGCGTGCAGGCGTCGAGTCCTGCCGGAATGACGCTGGCGGTCGGCGAACGGGCACTGCTCGAGAGCACGTCCAGCCGCAACTTGCCGGTCGGTGCGGCCGTGACGATCGGTGCGCGACCGGAACACATCACGCTGGGCGATAACCCGGACGGTATCCCGGCGCGCATCCATGCAATCGAACACCTCGGCGATGTCAGCTACCTGTACGTGATGGTGGCCGGCAGCGACGAGCCGCTGGTGGTGCGCTGTGCACCGGAGCAGGACTGGCAAGTGGACCAGCAGACGGCGCTGACGATCACGCCGACGCGACTGCATGTGTTCGACGCCGACGGCAAGGCCTGTCGCTAACCCACCCTCAACACAATAAGCCGGAGGCGTTACGCGGGCCGCCTCCGGAGTCGTCCACAACCGCTTCGATCCATTGGAGAAGACTTTGCCTATTTCAATTACCAAACGAACATTCGTTGTTGCCGGCCTGATGCTGGCAACCGTGGCCGGCGCCGGCAATGTGTTTGCGGCCGAACCCGGCAAGCTGCTGATCTGGATCAATGGCGACAAGGGCTACAAGGGCGTGGCCGCTCTCGGTGCAGAGTTCACCAAAAAGACCGGCATCGTCGTCACGGTCGAGCATCCCGAAGATGCGCCCAACAAGTTCCAGCAAGCGGCCGCTGCCGGCAAGGGTCCGGACATCTGGATCTGGCCGCATGACCGGCTGGGCGAATGGATCGCCGGCGGTCTGCTGCAATCGATCGAGCCATCGAAAGCAATGCGCGACGGCATCGACCCGCTCGGCTGGAAAGCCTTCACGGTAGGCGGCAAGACCTGGGGTTATCCGATGTCGCTGGAAGCGGTCAGCCTGATCTACAACAAAGACCTGGTGAAGACCCCGCCGAAGACCTTCGAGGAAATCGTCGCGCTCGACAAAAAGCTCGCCGCCAGCGGCAAGAAAGCCATCCTGTGGGATTACACGAATACTTATTTCAGCTGGCCTTTGATGGCGGCCGGTGGCGGCTTTGCGTTCAAGCCGAAAGCCGACGGCAGCTTCGATGCGAGCCAGACCGGCGTCAACAATGCCGGTGCCATCGCCGGCACCAACGCAATCATGGCGCTGATCAATGGCGGCGTGATGCCGACCGGAGCCGGCTATGCCGACATGGAAGCCGGCTTCAACCAGGGCAAGGTGGCGATGATGATTAACGGCCCGTGGGCCTGGGATAACGTGCGCAAATCGAAGATCAACTTCGGCGTCGCTGCCATCCCGACCGTCGCCGGCAAGAAGGCGGCTCCGTTTGTCGGCGTGCTTGGCGCGATGATTTCGAAAGCCAGCCCGAACAAGGAAGTCGCCACCGAATTCCTGGAAGCGCAATTGCTGACCGTGGCCGGCCTGAAAGTGGTCAACGCCGATGTGCCGCTGGGCACGCCGGCCAACAAGGCGCTGTTCAACGAGCTCAAGGGCGACCCGAATATCCAGGCCACGATGGCCAGCGCGCAGGCCGGTGTGCCGATGCCGAACAATCCGGAGATGGGGCGTTTCTGGTCGTCGATGAAGTCGGCACTGGAGAACATCACGCAAGGACGGCAAAGCACGAAAGAGGGATTGGATGCAGCGGCCAAGCGGATTTTGAGCGGAGGTTGAATTTGCCGGGATTGGTGCGCGACCCGGTGCTCTCGTAGGGTGGGCACGGCTTTTAGTGCCCAAGCGCGCGTCCTGCATGCCGTCCAAAAAAACCCACGCAAACAAACCGCAAGCGCCTGACCTGCCCGCCGGACATTCCGGCGCGGGAGGCGCCTGCCTCCTCCACCCCTTCCCCGGAGAATCTCCTCGATGACAGGTCGCACCGCCCTCCGTCACGCACTCGGCCCCGCCCTGCTCGTGCTGATCCTGCTGATCGGCCTCTACCTGGCCACGCTGCTATACACGACCGGCCAGACCGTGCTCGCGCTGGTTTTTCTTGGCGCGCTGGCGCTGACCGGTTTCATTTACACCTCGCCACGCGCCTATGCCTATCGCTACCTGTTCCCCGGGATTGCCGCCGCCGTCGTGTTCGTGCTGTTCCCGCTGATCTATACCGTAGCGATTGGCTTTACCAATTTCAGTTCGAGCAACCTGCTCAGCTTCGAACGCGCAACCCAGTACCTGCTTGACGAAACCCGTGGCGGCGAGGGCAGCAATTATGCGATGACGCTGCACGCCGATGGCAATGCCTTCCGCGTGCGCTTGCAACAGGCCGACAGCGAACTGGTCTACGTGACGCCGGCGCTGGCGCTACACAAGAAACCGCCTGTCACGGTGGCGCTGGAACCGCTCGCGCAAACATTGCTGGGCGCGCCGCTCGGTATCCGCGACCTGATTGCCCAACAGCCCGGTCTGAAAGTACTGACGCTGACCTTGCCGGATGGAAGCGCGCTGCGCAGCACCGGCCTGCGCCAGTTCGCCGCTACCGAAAAAGTCTGGCAGCGCCTGCCCGACCGCAACCTGAAAAACAGCGCCAGCGGTGCGCTGCTGGTGCCCGACTTCAAGAGCGGTTTTTACCGCGACAGCGCCGGTATCGCGGTCCAGCCCGGCTTCAAGGTCAACGTCGGTTTCGACAATTTCACACGCGTCTTTACCGACCAGGCCTTTCGCGGCCCCTTCCTGCGCATCTTCGTCTGGACCGTCGTGTTCGCCGCGATCACGGTACTGACCACACTGAGCCTGGGCATGGTGCTGGCGGTCCTGCTGAACTGGGAATCGCTGCGCTTTCGCGGGCTGTACCGCACGCTGCTGTTCCTGCCGTACGCGGTGCCGGGCTTCATTTCCATCCTGGTGTTTCGCGGCCTGTTCAACAATAATTTCGGCGAGATCAACCTGATCCTCAATGCGCTGTTCGGCATCCAGCCGGCCTGGTTTTCGGATACCACGCTGGCCAAGGTGATGATCCTGATCGTCAATACCTGGCTCGGTTATCCGTACATGATGGTGCTGTGCATGGGGCTGATCAAGGCGATTCCGGCCGACCTGTACGAAGCCTCGGCGCTGGCCGGGGCCGGACCGCTGACCAATTTTTTCCGCATCACGCTGCCGCTGATCATCAAGCCGCTGACACCATTGCTGGTGGCATCGTTCGCCTTCAACTTCAATAATTTCGTGCTGGTCAGCCTGCTCACCGGCGGACGGCCGGACTTCCTCGACACGACCGTACCGGCCGGTACTACCGACTTGCTGGTGTCGTACACCTACCGGATCGCATTCGAAGATTCCGGCCAGAACTTCGGCCTGGCGGCGGCGATTTCAACGCTGATTTTCCTGCTGGTGGCGGCGCTGTCGGTGGTCAACATGAAGCTGGCGCGGGTCGACAAGCCATGACGCACAAGCGATCACAACCTACCTTGAGGAGTTTTCCATGGCTGTCGTAACCGACCGTTCCAACCGCTGGCGCGTGGTGCTGGCGCATCTGGCCGTGATCACGCTGATCTGCCTGGTGCTGTTTCCGTTTTTGATGATCCTGTCGATCTCGCTGCGACCGGGCAACTTCGCCAGTGGCAGCCTGATCCCCACCGAGATCAGCCTCGATCACTGGCGTCTGGCGCTCGGGATGTCGTATCAGGGACCGAACGGCGTGCTGGTCGAACCGGATTTTCCGGTGCTGCGCTGGCTGTGGAATTCAGTGAAGATCGCGACGATGACGGCCACCATCACGCTGCTGCTGTCGACCACTTGTGCGTATGCCTTTGCGCGCATGAAGTTCAAGTTCAAGTCGACCGCACTGGCCGGTCTGCTGTTGCTGCAGATGTTCCCGGCGGTGCTGGCGCTGATCGCGATCTATACGATCTTCGACATGATAGGCACCTACGTGCCCTGGCTTGGCATCGACAGTCCCGGCAGTCTGGTACTGGCCTACACCGGCGGCATCGCGATGCATATCTGGACCATCAAGGGCTACTACGACACCATCCCCGTCGAGATCGAAGAAGCCGCCAAGGTCGACGGCGCGACGCCGTGGCAAGCGTTTCTGTATGTGCTGTTGCCGATGGCGGTGCCTATCCTGATGGTGGTTTTCCTGCTGGCATTCATCGGCGCAATCATCGAATATCCGGTCGCCTCGGTGCTGCTGCACGAACAGAACAACCTGACACTGGCGGTCGGTTCCAAGCTGTTCCTGTATGAACAAAAATACCTGTGGGGCGACTTTGCCGCAGCGGCCATCCTGTCCGGCCTGCCGATCACGGTGGTGTTCCTGCTGGCGCAAAAATGGATGATTTCGGGGCTGACTGCTGGTGGTGTCAAGGGGTGATGGCACCGACCAAGGAAACCGGAATTGCGCCGATGTCAGCACCGGCTGTCAAGAAAAGTTTCCCTTAAAGAAAAAGTGTCGCATCTGCCCAAAACCGGCCTGAAACACTTTCTCTGCGGCGATCGCGTCGCTATCATCACGGTTACAAAAAGATTCCATTCCTAATTTCCGTTAAATAGGAATGGAGCCATAACACTAGAACCCTCCCCCAGGAGAACAGCATGAAGAAGCCCGCATTCGTCGCGGCCGGTCTGTTGGCCGTGCTACTTGTCTCCACCACTGCCGGTGCCACTGACCTGGCCCTGACTGCCGACCTCGGCACCACCGGCGTCGGCCTGCACATGAGCATACCGCTGTACAAAAGCCTGAATGCCCGGGTCGGTTTCAATACCCTCAATTACTCGTATGCAGGCAGCACCAGCGACGTGAATTACGATTTCAAGCTCAAGCTCAATACGGTCGATGCGCTGGTGGATTATTTTCCGAGCGAAGGTAGCTTCCGCCTGACCGGCGGTCTGACCTACAACGGCAACAAGGTGGATGCGACCGGCAAGCCGAGCGCCTCCGGTACCTACATCCTCAACGGCAATACCTATACCGCGGCCAGCGCCGGCCAGCTCGACGGCAAGATCGACTTCCGCAAAATCGCACCGTATCTCGGCATCGGCTGGGGCAATCCCATCCGCAAGGAGAGTGGCTGGGGCTTTTCAGCGGACGCCGGCGTATTGTTCCAGGGCACCCCGAGCACGTCGCTGACCAGCAGCGGCTGTACCGCACCAAGCAATATCTGCAACCAGCTCAATGGCGACCTCGAAGCCGAAAACGTCCGCCTGCATGACAAGGTCAATGACCTCAAGCTGTATCCGGTCTTGCGCGTGGGTGCCAGCTACCGCTTCTGATTGTTGAATTTCCCGGTGATATCGGCTGCGGTCGATGGAACCGGGCAGCATGTAATGTGACTGATGTGGCTTCGGCATCTGCCGAACTCATCAAGGACTTCATGCATGGACGCCATCACGCGCCGGATACGTCAGTACCGGCAGCAATCAAGCAATCAATCTTCCTCCGACGCGGCAGAGCCGCTATTGCAGACGACGCCGTCAGGCCCGGGCACTCTCGCCGCCCACACGGGTGGCGGACTGCGCAACCGGCTGCAAAACCTCCTTACCGGCAGCACCAGCCGCATCACCACCTTGCTATCGACCTACGGCCTCGATACGCCGGCGCTGCGACGTTTCTCTGACCAGGACGTGAGCGCCCTGACCGGCGCGCTGGCCATACTGGCACCGCCACCGCAAAGTGCGCACGCCACCAGCCAGCACATCCTCAATGCCTGTGCCAGTGGCTCCGTGAACCAGTTTTCGGCAGTGATCACGCTGATCCGGCACCAAGTCATCGACCCGAACCGGGTCGGCGCGGCGCACACCAGCCTGCTTTGCCACCTGGCAGCGCACGGTGCGCAGGACGCCGGCGAGCGGGGCATCGCGCTGAGAGAACGCATTCTCCTGCTGGCGGTTCACGGGGCCGATCCGTACCAGCCCAACCATCGTGGCCTGCTACCGCTGGAAGTGGCCTGGTCGAGGCCGACCGACGACGGCCTGGCGGCGGGACTGGCATTGCTCGCGACCGACTTCAGGCCGCTGATCCGCGATACCGCAGGCAAGACCATCCTGCATCGTGCCGCCGCGCAAAACAATTTACCGTTGCTGCGCGCCTGGTGCCAGGTCCGACTGGCGACCAATCTGCGCGATAACTACGGCCAGACGCCGCTGATGGACGCCGCCGAACATGATCGCAGCGAGAGCATTGAACTCTTGCTCGGCCAGCGTGGCACGGACCTCAACGCGACCGACAGGGACGGCCTGACAGCGCTGCATCTGGCGACCGCATCGGGCAGTGTCGCGGCTGCCGGGATGCTGTTGCGGCACGGTGCCGATCCGTACGTCCGGACCGGTACGGTCATCACGCCATTCGAGGTAGCCCAGATGCTGGCAACACAGCACGGGGACCAGCAATTGCTGAACCTGATGTGGCGCTACCGGTAAATTTTTTGCGGGAGAAGGGAACCGGTCGAAAGAAACGTCCACTTACGGTCAGTTCCGGCATGGGCCGGACATCTTTGAAAGAGGCGTAGTGTGTTTCCACAAGTTGATCGATCCCAACCCGTTTCCCCGCGAGCAAACAGCAGGCCTGCCCCGACCAGTTCCACGATGTCAGTATCACCGCCGGTAGCAGGCACGGCCGCTGCCACAGAACGCCGACCCGCGATGCACGAATCAGCCACGCGAGCCGGACTGTGCTGCGACTGGGGCACGCCGGCTACCCGCGATGCCCGACCCTCACCGGCTACCCTTGCCGCCCGCAACACCACTGCAACAAGCGACATCCAGAATGCGCTCGCGATACTCAACGCCCCCTCCCGGACCGGCGATGCCACAGGTCGCTTGCTGGCCCGGGCCATCATCGACGGCAATGCGACAAAATTCGCTGCGGCCATGACGCTCGCAAAACATGGCGTGATCGACCTGAATCAACCGTTCGTGACAAGCAGCCGGGCCAGCATGTTGCTGGAACTCGTCAACAAACCCAATGCATCACGCGCCGGCGTTGAATTTCCTGACAGCGAATTCATTACGCCAGGCAAGCGCGTGACGGCAATGGTGGCACACGGTGCCGATCCCGATCATCCGCATTTCAGTGGCGCACGACCACTGGAAGTCGCCTGGCGCCAGGGCACCCCCGAAGGCAACGAAGTGGCGCAAGCGCTGCTTGATGCCGGCGCCAATCCGCTCAAGCACGACGGCGAAGGCCTGACCATGCTGCATCGCGCGGTGCTCGGCAACAACATGAATCTGATCAACAACTGGCATGCCGCCGGACTGCCTTCAGATGCAGTTTCCCGCGAGCATGGTGTCACCCCCTTGATGCTCGCCGCCAGCGAAAACAACCTGACGGCAGCCCGCACACTGCTCGCCGGCGGTGCCAGCGTCATCGCCCAGGTCGACGATGGAGAGACGCCGTACAGCCTCGCGCTGGATCATGCGATGAATACCGGCGACGACCGCATGGTGTCGCTGCTGCACGAGCATGCCGTCGCCAGCGGCATCCCGGAAGCAGTCCTCGAACTGGTCGTCAGCCTCGCCCGCTGAACCTCACACCGTATGTGAAATCACCGGCGCAACCGGACCGCCGTCCTCATTGAGGCGGTCCGATTCGAGGTCGTTGGATGAAGCGATGTGATTGAGAATGCCGCGCTTGGCCTGACGCTGCAGTTCGGCAAACGGACTGGTGCGGTTAAGTGAAACGCCGACGGCCAGCATGTCGATGAGCAGCAGCAGCAG